>DASWBQ010000089.1:0-16899 GCA_036390535.1 Gemmatimonadales bacterium
CCCGGACGTCCACCGGCAGGTGCGGCACCGCCTGGGCGCCATCGACCACCACGATGGCCCCCACCCGGTGGGCCATCCGGACCATCTCGGCGACCGGCGTCACCGTGCCGAGCACGTTGGAGACGTGGCTCAGGGCCACGACCCTGGTCCGCGGCCCGAGGATCGCCTGGTAGGCCTCCAGGTCCAGCGTCCCGTCGGCGGCGACCGGCACCACCCGGAAGGCGGCCCCGGTCCGGTGGGCCACCGTCTGCCACGGCACGAAGTTGGAGTGATGCTCGTACCCGGTGACGACGACTTCGTCGCCGGCGTGGAAGGTCGCCCCGCCCCAGGCCTGGGCCACCAGGTTGACCGACGCCGTGGTGCCGGAGGTGAAGATGATCTCCTCCGCCAGCTCGGCGTTGAGGAACCGCCGCACCGCCTCGCGGGCCTCCTCGTAGGCCGCCGTCGCCTCCTCGCTCAGCTGGTGCACGCTCCGCGAGATGTTGGCGTTGTGGTGGAGGTAGAAGTCGCGCATCACGTCCACCACCACCCGCGGCTTCTGGGCGGTGGCGGCGCTGTCGAGATAGGCCAGGCGGCGTCCGCGGTTGGTGCGGGAAAGAATCGGGAAGTCCTGCTGGACCCGCTCCACGTCCAGGGGAACGAGACCGCCCGTCTGCCCGTCCGCCCGTCGGCCCGTCTGCATTACTGCTCCACCACCCCCAGCCGCTGGCGCACCACCCGGTCGAGCTCGGTGCGCACCGCGTCCACCCGCACCTCGTCGAGGACTTCCGCCGCGAAGGCGTAGGTCAGCAGCTTCTCGGCCCGTTCGGCCGGGATCCCGCGGCTGGTGAAGTAGAACTGCGGCATCTCGTCGAGGTATCCCACGGTGGCGCCGTGGGTGCACTTGACGTCGTCCGCGAAAATCTCGAGCTGGGGCTTGGTATTGATCTTCGCCTCGGGCGAGAGCAGCAGCGTCCGGTTGGTCTGCTTGGCGTCGGTTTTCTGCGCCTCGGGTGTCACCAGCACCTTGCCGTTGAAGACGCCGCGGGCCCGGTCGTCGAGGATCGCCTTGTACATCTCCCAGCTCCGGCAGTCGGGCTGGACGTGGTAGATGGCGGTGTGGTTGTCCACCAACTGGTCCCGGTGGGCGATCGAGAGCCCGTAGAGCAGCGCCTCGGTGTTCGGGGCGTCGAGCCGGGTGTGGAGGTTGTGGCGGCTGATGGCCGCGCCCATCGCCAGCGTGAAGGAGCGGTAGTGGCTGTCCCGGTCCTGGTGCACGTGCGAGAAGGCCATGTGCCAGGCCGCCTCGCTCTCGCGCTGGATCCGGGTGTGCTCCAGCCAGGCGTTGGCCCGGAGGACCACCTCGGTCACGGCGTTGGTGAGGTAGGCGGCCGCGTTGTCGAGGCCGACGTAGATCTCCACCAGCGACGCCCGCGCCCCCGGCTCTACCACCACCAGGTTCCGCGGGTGGCTCATCCGCCCGCCCTGGTCGGGGGTGGTCACGAAGACCAGCACGAAGGGGTCCTTCAGGTCGGCGTCCTTCGGGATGTGCAGGAAGGCGCCGTCCTGGATGAAGGCGGCGTTGAGGGCCGTGAAGGGCGTCGCCTCCGGGCCGGCCTGCCGGGCCAGGTGCGGCTCCACCAGTTCAGGACGGGTGGCCAGCGCCTCCGCCAGCGAGGTCAGCAGCACCCCGGCCGGGAGCGCCGGGATGGTGGAGAGCTCGGGCGAGAGGCGGCCGTTCACGAACACCAGGCTGGGCCACTCGGGGTGGCCGAAGGTGAAGGCGGCCAGGTCGCCCCGCCCCACCGGGCCGGCCGGCGGAGTGGCCGGGCCGAACGGCGTCCGGGCAATCGGCGCCACCGGGGTGAACCGCCACTCCTCGTCCCGAGTGCCGGGGAAGCCGACCTCGGCAAACCGGTCCATCCCCGCCCGGCGGAGCGGCGCCAGCCAGGCCGGCATCCGTGCCGTCACGGGAAGCGCGTCGAAAGCGCGCTGGATCGTGTCGTTCACGCCGCCGCCTCCGCCACTCCCGTCAGCCACTCGTAGCCCTTCGCCTCGAGCTCGTGCGCCAGCTCCTTGCCGCCCGACCTGACGATCTGCCCGTCGGCCAGGACGTGGACGTAGTCCGGCACGATGTGGTTGAGCAGCCGCTGATAGTGGGTGACCACGATGGTGGCGCTCTCGGGCCGCTTCAGGGCGTTCACCCCGTTGGCGACGATCCGGAGTGCGTCGATGTCGAGGCCGGAGTCGGTCTCGTCGAGGATCGCGAGGGTCGGCTCGAGCACCGCCATCTGGAGGATCTCGTTCCGCTTCTTTTCGCCACCGGAGAAGCCCGCGTTCACCGCGCGCTGCATGATCTCGGGGCCCCACTCGACGACCTTGAGCTTCTCCTCGAGCAGGTCGAGGAAGTCCATCGGGTCGAGCTCTTCCTGGCCCCGCGCCTTGCGGATCTCGTTGTAGGCGGTCCGGAGGAAGTAGGCGTTGGTGACGCCGGGGATCTCCACCGGGTACTGGAACGCCAGGAAGACGCCGGCCTGGGCCCGCTCCTCGGGTTCCATGTCGAGCAGGTCCTGGCCCTTGAAGAGGACCTGGCCCCCGGTGACCTGGTAGGCGGGATGCCCGGCCAGCACCTGGGCCAGGGTACTCTTGCCGGAGCCGTTCGGCCCCATGATGGCGTGGACCTCGCCCGCGTTGACGGTGAGGCTGATGCCCTTGAGGATCTCCTTGTCACCCACGTTGGCGTGGAGATCGCGAATTTCCAGCAGTGCCATTATCCGACGCTCCCCTCGAGACTGATGCCGAGGAGCTTCTGCGCCTCCACGGCGAACTCCATCGGCAGTTCCTTGAAGACTTCCTTGGCGAAGCCGTTCACCACCACGCTGATGGCGTGCTCGGTGTTGAGGCCCCGCTGCTTGAGATAGAAGATCTGGTCCTCGCCGATCTTGCTGACCGAGGCCTCGTGCTCCACCCGGGACGACGGGTTCTGGACGTCGATGTACGGGAAGGTGTGCGCCCCGCAGCGGTTCCCGATCAGCATCGAGTCGCACTGGGTGTAGTTGCGCGCCCCTTCGGCCCGCGGCATCACCTTGATCAGGCCGCGGTAGCTGTTGTTCCCCTGCCCCGCGCTGATCCCCTTCGAAACCACGGTGCTCCGGGTGTTCTTGCCCAGGTGGATCATCTTGGTGCCGGTGTCGGCCACCTGCCGCCCGTTCACCACTGCCACCGAGTAAAACTCGCCCACCGAGTCGTCGCCCTGCAGGATCACGCTGGGGTACTTCCAGGTGATCGCCGACCCCGTCTCCACCTGGGTCCAGCTGATCTTGGAGCCGCGGCCGACGCACTTGCCGCGCTTGGTCACGAAGTTGTAGATGCCGCCCCTCCCTTCGGCGTCACCGGCATACCAGTTCTGCACCGTCGAATACTTGATCGTCGCTCCCTCGAGCGCCACCAGCTCGACCACCGCGGCGTGGAGCTGGTTCTCGTCGCGGCGGGGCGCCGTGCACCCCTCGAGGTAGCTCACGTACGCGCCTTCGTCGGCGACGATCAGGGTCCGCTCGAACTGGCCCGTCCCGGAGGCGTTGATCCGGAAGTAGGTCGACAGGTCCATCGGGCAGCGGACCCCCTTCGGCACGTAGACGAAGGAGCCGTCAGTGAAGACCGCCGCGTTGAGCGAGGCGAAGAAGTTGTCGGTGATCGGCACCACCGAGCCCAGGTACTTCTGGACCAGCTCCGGGTGCTCCTGCACCGCCTCGGAGAAGGAACAGAAGATGATGCCCATCTCGGCCAGCTGGGCCTTGTAGGTGGTCCCCACCGACACCGAGTCGAAGATGGCGTCCACCGCCACGCCGGCCAGCCGCTTCTGCTCGGCGAGCGGGATCCCCAGCTTCTCGTAGGTCTCACGGAGCTTGGGGTCGAGCTCGTCGAGGCTGCCGATCGGAGCCGCCGTCTTCGGGGCCGAGTAGTACACGATGGACTGGTAGTCGACCGGCGGGTAGTCGAAGTTCGCCCAGTGGTGCGGCTCCTCCATCTTCTGCCAGGCGCGGTACGCCTTGAGCCGCCAGTCGAGCAGCCACTCGGGCTCGCCCTTCTTGGCGGAAATCAGCCGGATGACGTCCTCGCTGAGCCCGGGCGGCACCGCGTCGGCTTCGATATCCGTCACGAAGCCCCACTGGTACTCGCGGTTGACGAGGGTTTCGATGTCCTGGGTCATGAGTCGTGAGCCGTGAGTCGTGAGTCGACAGGGCGTGCGTGGATCTGGTACTCGCAGGTCCCGCAGCCGCTGGCGATATGCTTGCCCCTGGTCACCTCGGCCTCGAGGACCTCGGCCAGGAAACGGGCCTCGGCCTCGCACACCTCCGGGAACCGCTCCGCCACCTGCTGGATCGGGCAGTTGTGCTCCACCAGGTGCAGGCCGGGCTCGCCGTTCGCCCGCACCTCCGGCATGTAGCCTTCCTCGGCGAGGGCCCGCGCCACCGCGGTGACCCGCTCCTCCGGTGAGGCGTTGGCCAGGGCGCCTCTCAGGCGGTCGGCCAGTTCGCGATACCGCGACTCGAGCACCTCCACCGCCGCCTGCCGGCCCTCGCGGGCCACCACATAGTCCAGCAGCCGGGCCACGGCGTCCTCGTAGCGGCGGGGGAAGAGCGCCTCGCCCGCCGGCGTCAGCCGGTAGACGAACGACGGCGCCCCCGCCCCCGCGCCGCGGTGGTGGCGCTCATACCCTACCAGCCCGCCCGCCTCCAGTTCCTTGAGGTGGTGGCGGACCGCGTTCATGGACAACCCCACGCGCTCGACGATCTCCTTCGCGGGCAGCGGGCCGGCACGCTTCAGCTCCATGACCACGTCGGCCCGGGGTCCCTTGAGACCCAGGGGACGGGGCAACGGCTCGGGAGCCAGCGGGAGCGGAAAGGCGTTCATGGCGCCGGAATTCTAGCCGGAGATGGTTGGGTTGTCAATTTGTGTGGTTTAATTGGTTAGAGCTGGATAGGGCGTGAGAGAGCGGGAGAAAGCGGGACGAAACGCAATAGAAGTAGTTGTCACAACTACTGAACCAACTCAGTCGGTTCCTCACGCTCTCTCCCGTTTTATCCCGTCCAATCCCGCCTCTCCCGCCCCCTGTTGCGCCCCTCCACCAGATTCCCGATCTTATCCCCATGCCTGTCCACCGCATCCGACTGCTCGGCGACCCGGTGCTCTACTCCCGCTGCCAGCCGATCACCAAACCCCGCTCGGCCGCGGTTCGCATGGTGGTGGACGACCTTCGGGAGACGCTCCGGGACTGGCAGTCCCGGTTCGGCAGCGGACGGGGGATCGCGGCTCCCCAGATCGGGGCCCCGGTCCGAATCGTCTACATCGAGATGGACCAGCCCTGGGTGCTGATCAATCCGGAGATCATGGACATCGGGACCGAGGACTTCACCGTCTGGGACGACTGTTTCTCCTTCCCGAACCTCCTCGTCCGGGTGCTCCGCGCCTACCGGATCCGGGTCCGCTACGACGACATGAAAGGCGAGTCGCACGAGGTAGAGGTGGAGGGCGACCGCGCCGAGCTGCTCCAGCACGAGATCGATCACCTCGACGGGGTGCTGGCGGTGGACCGGGCCTACGGCCCCCAGCCGTTCTGCCTCCGGGAAGAGTGGAACCGGCTGTACACCTCGGCGGACCGGTACGGCGAGCCGCAGCCCCGGGTTGCCGTCGAGCACCCGCACCTGGCGCCGCTGATCTAGTCGGCAGGTCGGACGGTCGGGAGGTCGGAAGGGGTTGCCCAATCGGCGGCCCCTCCTGACTTTCCGACCGTCCGACTTACCGACAGGTGTTCCATGGGCAGCATGATTTCCTTTCCCGCCAACGGCGGAGCCGTTCAGGGCTACCTCGCGCTCCCGCCCGGGGGCACCGGGCCGGGTCTGGTCGTGATTCAGGAGTGGTGGGGGCTGGTCGGCCACATCAAGGACCTCTGCGACCGCTTCGCGGCCCAGGGCTACGTGGCCCTGGCGCCCGACCACTACCACGGCAAGCAGACCACCAGTCCCGACGAAGCCGGGAAGATGTTCATGGCCCTCAACATCGCGGCGGCCGGCACCGAGATGCGGGGCGCCGCCGAGTACCTGCTTGGCCACCCGGCGGTCGCCCCGAAGAAGGTCGGCATCCTGGGATTCTGCATGGGCGGCCAGCTGGCGCTGTACGCCGCCCAGGAGCACGGCGACCGTCTCAGCTGCGCGGTCGATTTCTACGGCGTGCACCCCCACGTGCCGATCAACCCCGAGCGAGTGGAGATCCCGGTGCTCGGCCACTTCGGCCTGCACGACAACTCCGTCCCGGTGGATGGCGTGAAGGCCCTGGCGGCGAAGGTGGCAGCCGCGGGCGGCTCATTCGAGGCGCACTTCTACGATGCGGGCCACGCCTTCTTCAACGACACCCGCCCGACGGCCTACAGTGCCGAAGCGGCAGCGCTGGCGTGGGAGCGGACGTTGGGGTTCTTGGGGAAGCACCTGAGGGACTGACGGCAGAGAGAAAGAGAGAAAGAGAGGGAGAGACGGCAGGGAGGAAGAGCGCCACGAGGATCTTTCTCTCTCCCTCTCTCCCTCTCTCCCTCTCTCCCTCTCTGCCGTCAAAACCATCTCCCGATCCTCAGGAACAGGCTGTTCCGCCCGTTGGTCGCGAAGCCGTACTCGAGCCGCACCGGGCCGAGCGGCGTCTCGACCCCGGCGCCGATCCGGGTCCCGCCCAGCCAGCCGTGCTCGTCCACCAGCGGTCCACCGGTCGCCGAGCGCCCCACGGCCAGCTGCGCGCGGAGGGCGAGCGGGCCGCTGACGGGAACCGCAGCCTGGAGTGACAGCATCAGGTCGCGGTCGCCTCGCTCTTCGTACATGGCCAGGCCGGGGAATCCGTCGTCACCGCCGAGCGGGAAGGTGTACTGCAGCGGCAGTGACTCGCCCCAGCCGAACCGGAATCGGGGAGTGAGCGTGACGGTCCCGGAGCGGAGTTCGTGGGTCACCTCGCCCTGGGCGCGGCGGAAGGTCCCCGACCAGACGACCTCCGCCAGCGCATAGGTGGACCCCGGGTAGTGGGTCGCCCGGAGCGCCAACCCGGCGCTGGACCCCGTCAGGTCCGGTACCTCCCCGGTGGTGGTGGTGTCGGCGTCGTGCCAGACGCGTCCGTCGAAACCGAACTGGATCAGGGCGTCCGGCCCGATGTCGCGCTCTACGCCGGCGAAGAACTCTCCCTGTCGGGTACGCGGCCGCCCGACTTCCTCGCCCTCCACGAAGCGCTGGATTCGCTCGGTGACGAAGCGGGCCGAGATGGCGGGCGCGAACCGCGAACGCCCCAGGCCATAGTACCGCCGGAGCCCCACTGCCGCATCGGACTTCAGGGGTCCGAAGGCCCCGCTCGCGTACCACTCGACCGCGGCGTTGAGCAGTCGCTGGTCGAGGTACGCCGCCCCCAGCCGCCCCGAGAGGTCGTGGTCGTAGGCGAAGCTGGCACCGGCCCGCCGGCCCGGCATCGGGACGACCTGGGTCTCGAATCCAACCACGTCGGCGGATTCCGCTACCGGATGGAGCCAGACCGCCCGATAGGCGTCGAGGTCGCGGAGGGCCAGAATCCGTTCTCCCAGGATGGTGAGGTCGATGGCCGCCCCCCGCTCGATCCCCAGCAACCGCTCCAGCACCTGGGCATCTGCGTGCTTCAACCCCTCCACCCGGAGACGCCCGTAGCGGGCCGGCAGGGGTCGGGCCCCCGGGGTCGCACGTGGGGTGCAGGTCAGGGTCGCCAGCACGCTGTCCGCAGCCCGGCGGCCGTGGGCCCGCAGGCTGTCGAGCGCCCGCGGTGAGAAATCGAGCGTGCTGAACCCCTCGACCTCGATCCGGACGTGCCGGTCATCCGGGCCCAGCGGGTCCCGCGGCTGGTCGAAGAGGAAACTCACCAGCTGGTCGGCCACCTTCAGCGGATCACCCAGCTCCTCCGCCGTCAGCAGCCGCCCGCTGACGTCCGACACGATCACCCGGGTGGCGCCGAGCGATCGGGCGATGGCGACCGGGATGTTGGCCGAGATGCCGCCGTCGGTGAGCACCTTGCCGTCGATCCGTTCGGGCGGAAACACCAGCGGGACGGCGATGCTGGCGCGGATCGCCTGGGCCAGGTCACCGCTCGCCAGGACAACGGGCTCCCGGTTGGTGAGGTCGGTAGCGACCGCCCGGAACGGAATCGGCAAGGCGTCGAAATCTCCCCGCGCCAGGAGATTGCCACGAAGGAAGACCTGGCTCAGGGAGGCGTTGGCGTCGGCCTCGCGGACGCCGGGGCTCTGCAGGCCCAATCCCCGCGCCCCCTCTTCCCACGTGAGCAGCGGCACCAGCGGGCGCCAGGCCCGT
Organism: Gemmatimonadales bacterium; assembly: GCA_036390535.1. Taxonomy (GTDB): domain Bacteria; phylum Gemmatimonadota; class Gemmatimonadetes; order Gemmatimonadales; family GWC2-71-9; genus SZUA-320. The sequence goes on from DASWBQ010000089.1 coordinate 8,343, forward strand.
GGCGTGCGCGGCTCGCGGTTGGTGAAGAGGTCGGTCGGTCCCGAGGCGGTGATCGAGTCGATCTGCACCCCGGTGTAGCCGCTGGCGTACAGCGCGCCGATGATCGAGCCCATGCTGGTCCCCACCACCAGGTCGGGACGGATGCCCATGCTGTCGAGGGCGCGGATCACGCCGGTGTGGGCAATCCCCTTGGCGCCGCCCCCCGACAGCACCAGGGCGGTGCGGCCGCCGCAGGCCGACCGTTCCTGGGCGTGGAGAGGCGCCACCGCCATCAGCGCTGCGGCCAGCGCGAAGAGCACCCGGCTCCCCTTGCGCCGCTTGGGGCCGTCAGATATTTCTAACCTCAGGCGACTACCTGAACCGCGCGGTTGGAGGACTTTCAGCATGACGTATGTGATTGTCGAGGCATGTATCGGCGTCAAGGATCGCGCCTGTGTCGATGTTTGCCCGGTCGACTGCATTTATGAAGGCGAGGACCAGCTGTACATCCACCCGGAGGAGTGCATCGACTGCGGCGCCTGCGAGCCCGAGTGCCCGGTCAGCGCGATCTTCCCGGAAGACGACGTGCCGGCGAACATGGAATCGTATATCGCCAAGAACAAGGAAGTCTTCGACAGCGACACACCGCCGGTTCGGCCGAAGCGATAGCCGCTCCCGTGAGATAGACCCCCGCCGGGCGCTGGCGCGAGGACGCGCCGGCGCCCTTCGTTGTCCCGTGTCATCCCTCCCGTAACACCACGGGTGCGCCGCCGAAAGAAGACGGCCCCGGAGCAAGAATGCCCCGAGGCCGCTAAGGAGGGATGGTACTGGAACAGCGGTGATCCAGTGGACACCGGATCGGGTCCGCTACACCTATAGACGCCCGAACCCCGGAAATGTTTCACACCACCCGCCGCAACAGGCTCCGTAACGCCTCGGTCACGGCCTCCGGTTGCTCCAGGGTGGGCAGGTGACCCGACCCCTGGACGACGACCAGGGTGGCCCCGGGAATCCCCCGCGCCATCTCCTCCGCCAGCGCCGGCGGCGTGATCACATCCTCGGCCCCCACCAGCACCAGGGTGGGGACCGAGACGGTTCCCAGCAGGGGCCGGCTGTCCGGACGGCCCTTCATGGCCTCGAGTGCGGCCACCACTCCCCCCGTCGACGTTCGCTCGATCCGCTGCCGCAGTTCCGAGAGCCAGGCCGGTCGTGAGGCCGCGGTCGTGGCGCCCACCAGCCGAGGCATCATCGCGTCCGCTGCGGCCGCCGCCCCGCGTGCCTGCACGTCGGCAATGAGGCGATCGCGTCCCTGGCGACCCTCCTCGGTGTCCGCGTCCGCCCGGGTGTCCATCAGCGCCAGGCCGGCGATGCGCCCCGGCCATTGCCGCAGGCACTCGAAGGCGACGTAGCCTCCCATCGAGAGCCCGCACAGCACCACCGACTCGACGCCCAGCTGGTCCAGGCACCGGCCCAGCTCGGCGGCGTAGGACGCCATCGTGGCCGGACCCTCGGCGGCTGGCGATTCCCCCAGACCAGGCAGGTCTGGCGCGATCCGGCGATAGCCGTCGAGCGCGGCCACCTGAGGGTGCCACATCCATCGATCCAACGGGAACCCGTGTAGAAAGAGGATCGCCGGGCCGTGGCCCACCACGTCGCAGGTCAGCATGAGCCGCAAGGTAGGTCGGGGGAGACCGGGTAGCTAGTTTGATGGCGGGACCGGGCGGATGCGCCGCCTGTCGGCCGCCTGCAGGCAGCTGACAACTCGTTGATATACATGGTGTTATGGAAGAGCCACGGTTGATTGCCACGGAACGGGAGCTGGCCGAGCTGCTGGGGGAACTCGGGCGGGAGCCGGTGCTGGCGATCGACACCGAGGCGGCGAGCTTCCACCGGCACCACGACCGCATCTACCTGATCCAGGTCTCTTCCCGGGAGCGGACCGCGATCATCGACCCGGTGGCCCTGCCCGACCTGAGCGGTCTTGGGGCGCTGCTCGCGAACCCGGGTATCGAGGCCGTCTTCCACGACGCCGACTACGACCTCCGGCTGTTCGACCACCAGTACGGCTTCCGGGCCGCTCGCCTGTTCGACACCCGCATCGCCGCGGAGTTCCTGGGCGAGCCCGGGCTGAGCCTCGCCGCGCTGCTGGAGCGCCACTTCGGGGTGCGGATGGACAAGCGGTTCCAGCGCGCCGACTGGTCGGAGCGCCCCCTGTCCCCGGAGATGCTCGCCTATGCCGCCGCGGACACGGTGCACCTGGTCGCGCTCCGCAACCTGCTGGGAGAACGACTCGAGGCGGCCGGGCGATCCGCCTGGGCGGAGGAGGAGTTCGCCGCCCTGACCACGGTCCGCTGGACACTGGACGAGGACCGTGAGCCCGGCTGGCTCCGGCTGAAGGGAGCGAAGCGGCTGCCGCCCCGGCAGCTGGCGATCCTGCGCGAGGTGCACGGCTGGCGGGTGGAGGTTGCCTCCAAGACGGATCGGGCCGAGTTCCGGATCCTCGGGAACGAGGCGCTGTTCGCGATCGCCGACCGGGCGCCTCGCACGGTCGAGGAGCTGGAGAAGATCAAGGGGATCGGCCGCGATACCCTGCAGCGCCGGGGGCGCAATATCATCGCCGCGGTGAATCGGGCGCTGGCGCTCCCGGAGAGCAAACTGCCGCGCGTCGAGCGCCCGCCGCGGCGTCCCCGCGAGCCGGAGATCGAGGCCCGGCTGGGGCGGCTCAAGGCGGCGCGCGCCGGGATTACCGGCCGGCTCGGCCTCGAGGCGGGGTTCGCCGCGCCGAACAGCCTGCTCGAGACCGTCGCCCGCGCCGCGCCAACCTCCCTCCAGGAACTGGCCCAGCTCTCCGGGGTGCGGCGCTGGCAGGTCGAGGCCTTCGGGGAAGAGCTGCTGCGGGCCCTCAGAAGCCCATGAAAGCCTTCACCCGCGGATCCATCTTCTCGGGGGTCCAGTAAGGCTCCCACACCAGTTCGACGGTCGCGGACCGGACCCCTTCCAGTTCCTCGACGACCAGCTTGGCGTCCTGCATCATCTCGTTGCCGGAGGGGCAACCCGGCGAGGTCAGGGTCATCTTGATATGCACGTCGCCCTCGTCGCTCACGGCGACGTCATACACGAGACCGATGTCGATGATGTTGAGCCCCAGCTCCGGGTCCTTTACCTGGCGGAGCGTCTTGCGGACGAGGTCGGGGGTCGGCATGCGTCGTCTCCTTTACTGGCCCTTCACCGAGCCCGCGGGAAGCCCGTAGATCAGCAAGGCCGTCTGGATGTCCCGGTTGGACAGGGTCGCGGACCTGGGTGAAGGGTACATCAAATCGCCCGGCGCGTCGGAGTGGCCGAGGCCGAGGACGTGCCCGACCTCGTGGGCGGCGGTGATGAGCAGGCCGCTGCGCTCGAGGCGGCGCCCTGTCGGGTCGAGCCGTGCCAGCGTGATCCGGCCGCGCTGGACGTAGCCGTCGGCCGCGTATTCAATGTCGGTCTGCCCGGTGCGCCGCTCCTCGGGGGCGAACTGCCTGATCCAGCCGACCAGGATGTCGGCGGCGGCGGTGTCGCTGACGAATTGCACCTCCACGCCCAGCCGCAGCCCGCTCCACCGGCCGAAGGCGTCCCGGACCACCTGATCGGGCTCCGTCGCCGCCTCGTAGGCGCTGTCCCGGACCATCGCCACCCGGATCGGGTCGCCGGGCCGTTCCGGCCAGCGGCGCAGCATCGAGTCGCTCTCCGCGAAGAGGCTGTCGAGGTAGACCAGGCGTCCCGCCCGCCCGATCCGCCGGCGCGCCTCGAGGCGCACCATCAGGTCGAGCGTCGGCGTGGCAGGGGTGGTCGCCGCCGCGGGGAGTGGCGCGGTCGGCGGTGGCGCGGCCGCCGGCACCGCCTGGAGCGCTGGTGCCGGTGGCGGCACGATCACCGCTCCGGTGTCGGCGTCTGGCAGCGGGGCGACGGCCACTTCACCCGGGGTGCGAAGCCGCCCCACCACGATCAACACCAGCAGCACCAGCACCGCCCCGGCCAGCCACCGGGTGGGCCCGGAACTGGCGAAGTCGGGCTCGGGTGCCTGGCTTGGCCTCCGGCTGCGTTGACCCGGGCGCGTCAACTGGCGCCGGTCCCGAGAGGGGTCTACCATACTGAGCTTGCTCCTCACTCCCCTGGCCCGCGGGCTCGTGCGGTGGCGATGGCCCGTCATCGCCATCTGGGTGGTGGTCGCGGTGGTCGCTTTTCTTCGGGCTCCGCGCACCGTGGAACTGCTCGACCTCAGGGGTGGCGCCAGTCACCCCACCGAGGCCCGGGTTGCCGACAGCCTGCTGCGCACCCGGTTCCCGAAGGCCTTCAGTGAATATTTCGCCGTTACCGTCCATGGGCCAAGCGCCTTCAACGCCGGGCCGTCCCGGGCGGTCCTCGATTCGCTGATCGCGGCGGCCAACCGGCTGCCCTGGGTCGGGGCCACCATCGGCTGGCCCTCGAGCCGCGATTCGCTGTTTCTGAGCCGCGACGGGCAGAACACCTTCTTCCTCGTGGCCCTCAACGTCCCCTCCGATTCGGTCGGGGGGCTGGTCGCGCCGTTCCGGGCCACGATGGCGCAACAGCTCCGCCGGGGGCCGCGGCACGAGGACTTCGAAGTCCGGGTGACGGGCCGGGCGCCCCTGGAATACGACATCCGTGCGGTCAGCGCCAGGGACAGTCGCGAACTCGAGGCGCGGGTCCTGCCGATCACTCTCGTCATCCTGACCCTGGCGTTCGGCGCCCTGGTCGCTGCCGTGCTCCCGCTGGTGGTCGGCGTGCTCGCGATCGCCGTCTCGCTGACGCTGATCGGACTCCTGGCCCAGATCACCCCGATGTCGGTGTTCGTCCTCAACCTGACCAGCATGGTCGGCCTCGGCGTCGGCATCGATTACTCCCTCCTGATGGTCACCCGGTTCCGCGAGGAACTCAACCGAGGCCTGCGGCGCCGCGAGGCCGCGATCCGGGCGCTCGAGACGGCGGGCAGCGCGGTGGTGACCTCGGGCCTCACCGTCGTCGTCGGGCTCGGCGCCCTGCTCTTCACCCCGCTGGTCGACACCCGGAGCGTCGGCATCGGCGGCCTGGTGGTGGTGTCGGTGGCGGTGCTGCTGACGATCACCCTCCTCCCCGCCCTGCTGGCCACCATGGGCCGCACGATCGACAAACCCAGGTGGCTGGCCCGCCGGCTGGCCTGGTACCACGCCCCGCAGGTGTGGGAGCGGTGGGCCCGCGCCCTGATCCGCCACCCGTGGCGAGCACTGGCGCTGGGCACCCTGGTCCTCGCGGCGGTCAGCTGGCCGCTCACCCAGATCCGGGTCGGCCTCCCCGCGGCGCACTGGTGGCCCAGCCAGACCGAAGCCGGCGCCGCCGTCGACGACCTCGAGCGCATGGGCCGCAGCGGCTACCTCTTCCCCGTCCGGATCGTGGTCGAGGTCCCCGAGGGGGCCCAGGCGACGGCCGCGGTCACCCTGCGCGGCCTCCGGGCCCTCAGCGACTCGCTCCGGGCCGACCCCCGGGTGAGTACCGTCCGGAGCATCGTCGACTTCGGCGACCGCCCGGGAATCCTGGGCCTGTCGATGCTCTACTCCGATCTCGACTCCGCCCGGGTGGACAATCCGGCGCTCGACGCCTTCCTGAGCCCTGACGCCAGACTCACCCTCCTCGACGTCATCCCCAACGATACCACTTCGCTGACGACGTCGATGGAACTGGTGCGTTCCACCCGCCAGTTGCTCGCCTCCGGGGCCATCCGCCAGCTGGACGAGGCCAGGATGCTGGTCGGGGGCTACACCGCCGGGGCCGTCGACTTCCAGGACGAGCTGCTGGACCGGTTCCCGACGATCATCGCCATGGTGCTGGGCGTCACCGCGTTGATGCTGGCGATCGCCTTCCGGTCGGTGCTGGTGCCGATCAAGGCGATCATCATGAACTCGCTCAGCGTGGTGGCCACCTTCGGCCTCACGGTCCTGGTCTTCCAGAAGGGGATCGGGGGCGGTGTCTTCGGCATCGACCAGGCGGCAGGCGCCATCTTCGTGGTCATCCCGGTGCTGGTGTTCGCGGTGGTCTTCGGGCTCAGCATGGATTACGAAGTCTTCCTGCTGAGCCGGATCAAGGAGGCCTACGACCGCACCGGGCGGAACACCGAGGCCACGGCGGAGGGCCTCGGCGCCACGGCGACGGTAATCACCTCCGCCGCGCTGATCATGATCACCGTCTTCGGGGCCTTCGCTTTCGCGCGGGTCCTGGTGATGCAGTTCCTCGGCTTCGGGTTGGCGGTCGCGGTGCTGCTCGACGCCACCATCATCCGGATGGTGCTGGTGCCCGCCTTCATGCACCTGGCCGGGCGCTGGAACTGGTGGCCTGGGGGGAGGACGTCGTAAGACAGCAGTCGAAAGTCGTAAGTCGAACGTCGTACGACTTTCAGCGTTCGACTTACGACTTACTTCGCTTCCAACCAGTTCGCCCCGATCCCCACGCCCACCACCAACGGCACCCGGAGGGCGGCGGCGCCTTCCATGTGCCGCCGCACCAGCTCACGGACGCGGTCCAGTTCGGCCGGCGGCGCCTCCAGGACCAGTTCGTCATGCACCTGCAGGAGCATCCTTCCTGAGAGCCCCTCGGCGCGGAGCGCCTCGTGGACCCGGATCATCGCCACCTTGATCAGGTCGGCCGCGGAGCCCTGCAGGGGGGAGTTCTGGGCGAGCCGTTCGCCGAACGCCCGGATGTTGAAGTTCCGGTCCTTGATCTCGGGTACGTAGCGCCGGCGCCCGAAGAGGGTCTCCACCCAGCCCTGCTCCCGCGCCAGCGTCACCTGGCGGTCGAGCCATTCCCGCACCCCGCGGAACCGCTCGAAGTACTGGGCGATGAAGGCCTTGGCCTCGTCCTGCGCGATGCCCAGCTGCTTGCTGAGCGCGAAGGGACCCTGCCCGTAGATGGTCGCGAAGTTGATCGTTTTGGCACGCGCCCGCATGTCGGGCGTGACGTCCTCCGCCGCCACCCCGAAGATGATCGCCGCGGTTTGGCGGTGGATGTCGTCGCCCCGGCCGAAGGCCTCGAGAAACGAGGGGTCCTCGGAGAAGTGGGCCAGCAGCCGCAGCTCGATCTGCGAGTAATCAGCGACCACGAACTGCCACCCGGCCGTCGGGATGAAGCCGCGGCGGATCGCCTCGCCCCGGGGCGTCCGGACCGGAATGTTCTGGAGGTTCGGGTCGGAGGACGACAGCCGGCCGGTGGCGGCGCCGGTCTGGTTGAAGGTGGTGTGGATCCGCCCGGTCCGCGGGTTGACCCGGAGCGGCAGGACGTCCACGTAGGTCGAGCGCAGCTTCTGCAGTTCCCGGTGCTCGAGGATGAGCTGGGGGACGTCGTGCCCCATCGCGGCGAGCTGCTCGAGCACGTCGGCGTCGGTGGAGGGGCCGGTCTTGGTCTTCTTCAGTACCGGCAACTGGAGCTTCTCGAACAGCACCGACGCCATCTGCTTCGGGCTGTTCAGGTTGAACTCGGTGCCCGCGGCCGCCGCGATGTCCCGCTCGAGCCGCTGGAGGTCCTGCCCCAGTTCGCCGGAGAGCCGCCGGAAGAGGTCGGCGTCGATGCTGATGCCGGTCCACTCCATGTCCACCAGCACCGGCACCAGGGGCAGCTCCATCTCGCGGTAGATCGCCTCGAGGCGGCCGGCCTGCAGCGGCTCGGCCAGCCGCTCCCGAAGCTCGAGGATCACCGCGAGTTCCCCCGCGATGACGGCTCCGGCGTCCTCGGGGCGGACGTGCTCCGGCGCCAGGCTCCCCTTCCCCCGGCCGGTCACGTCGCTGCGCGGACGAAGGGTGCGGCTGAAGTGGTCGAACGCGAGGGTGTCGAGGGCGTGTGAACGGCGGCCCGGGTCCACCAGGAAGCTCGCGAGCATGACGTCATCGCCGTGCAGCCCGATCTCCACCCCCGCCCCGCGGAGCGCCTCGGCTTCCCGCTTGAGGTCGTGCCCGACCAGGGCCACCGCCGGGTCGGCGAGGGCCTCCGCCAGCGGGCGCGCCAGCGGATCGGTGAGCCCGGGGAGGTTGCGCACCGGTTGCGGCGCGGCCAGCGCCCCGTCGGGCGGCTCGTGCCCAAACGGGAGGTACCAGGTGCGCCCCGGCTCCAGCGCCAACCCCAGCCCGAGGAGCCGGGTGCTCCGCGGGTCGCCGTCGGTGGCCCACGCGCGCACCGCCACGCGCCGGGTCTGCCGGATGGCCGCCGCCAGGTCGGCCAGTGCGGCCGGGTCGTCCACGATGATCGCCGGCGGCGCCGGCGGCTGGGTGGCGGCCTCCGCCGCCGGGGCTTCGCCTGACTGGGCCGGCGCCGCGGGGCCGGTCCCCTGCCCCAGCAGCCGGCTGACCAGCGAGTGGAACTCGAGTCGCGTGAGAACCGAGACCAGCCGGTCGTGGTCGGGCTCGTGAGTCTCCAGGCGCTCGAGGTCCAGGTCCACCGGGACGTCGCGCCGTATCGTCACCAGGTCGCGCGACAGCCGCGCTTCGCCGGCATGTGCCAGTAGCGCTTCCCGCGACCGCTTCTGGGTGACCTCGGCGGCGTGGGCGAGGATGGTGTCGAGGTC
>DASWBQ010000090.1:0-11763 GCA_036390535.1 Gemmatimonadales bacterium
TCGGAACAGCCCGAGAGAAGCGCCAGGGACAGGACAAGGAGGCGTCTCATGCCAGAGAGGGGAGAGGGGAGGGAGGAAGAGCGCTCACAACTCTCCTCCCTCTCGCACGAGGCGTACCAGCGGCTAAGTCGTTGTGGTGCCTTCCCCGGGATGCACCAGCCGTCGCCGGGCAGGGACGGAAAGTGTCCCCCCGACCCTGCCGCCTTGCCGCCCTGCAGCCGTCCGTCAATCTCCCGTGCGGGGCTCGTTCCGGAGCGACGCCCAGATGGCGGTGCTGAGGAAGAGGAGGATGACGGCGAGGGAGATGCCCGTCGGAAGGTGGTACCAGCCCGCGATGACCATCTTGATGCCGACGAAGACCAGAATGGCGGCCACGCCCTTCTTCAGGTGCACGAACTTGTCCATCGCCCCGGCGAGGACAAAGAAGAGGGCCCGGAGCCCCAGGATGGCGAAGACGTTGGAGGAGTAGACGATGAACGGATCGCGGGTGACGGCGAAGATGGCGGGGATGCTGTCGATCGCGAAGACCAGGTCGCTCCACTCGACGAAGAGGACGACCAGGAACAGCGGGGTGGCATAGAGCCCGGCATGGCTCCGCACGAAGAACCGCTGCCCCTCATAGGCCGGGGTCACCCGGACGAACCGCCGGGCCAGCCGGACGACCGGGTTCTTCTCCGGCTCGACCCGCTCGTCGCCGCCCCGGAACATCCGGAGGCCGGTGTAGATGAGGATGCCGCCGAAGACGTAGATGATCCAGGTGAACCGCTCCAGCAGCAGGGCGCCGAGCAGGATCATGATGCCGCGCATCACGATGGCGCCGACGATGCCCCACTTGAGGACCCGCGGCTGCAGCTCCGCCGGGACGGCGAAGTACTGGAAGATCAGGATGAAGACGAAGAGGTTGTCGACGCTGAGGGACAGCTCGATCAGGTAGCCGGTGTAGTACTCCAGCCCCTTGGCGGCACCCTCGCGCCACCAGATGAACCCCCCGAACAGCAGCGCCAGGCTGACCAGCCCGGCGCTCCAGGTAAGGGCCTCCCGCATGGAGAGGACATGCGACCGGCGGTTGAGGACCCCCAGGTCCAGGACCAGGAGGGCGAGGACCAGGGCCGTGAAGCCGATCCAGACCGCCGGCTCGTGCCCGCCCACTCAGCGACCGATCGCCATCTGCTCGAGCTTGGCGACCCGCTCCTCGGTCGGCGGATGGGTCGAGAACAGCTTCATCATCCCGCCGCCAGTGGCCGCCAGCGGGTTGACCTGGGCCAGCGGCGCGGCGGCCTGCGGAATGTGCATCGGGATCCGATGGGCCATGGCGTCGAGCCGCTGCAGGGCGTTGGCCAGCGGCTGGGGGCGGCCCAGAATCTCGGCGCCGACCCGGTCCGCCTCGAACTCCCGCTGCCGGGAGACCGCCATCTGGATGATCATCGCGGCGATCGGGGCGATGATGATCATCGCCATGCCGACCAGGGGATGCTGGCCCTCCCCGTCGTCACTCCGCCCGCCACCGAACATCAGGAGGTAGGGGAGGTAGCCGATGGCGCCGGCGATGCCGGCCGCGACGGTGGAGATCAGCATGTCGCGGTTCTTGATGTGGGCCAGCTCGTGGGCGATGACCCCCTCGAGTTCGTCCTTCGGCATCGCGGTAAGGATGCCGCGGGTCACCGCCACCACGGCGTGGTGGGCGTTCCGGCCGGTGGCGAAGGCGTTGGGCTGGTCCTGGTCGGCGATCGCCACCACCGGCATGGGCAACCCGGCGCGCTGCCGGAGCCGGTCCACCATGTCGTAGAGCTGCGGAGCGTCGTCCCGGGTGATGACCTTGGCGCCGTACATCTTCAGGACCATTTTGTCCGAGAAGAAGTACATGATGAAGTTCATGGCGCTGCCCGCCACCAGGGCCATCATCAGGCCCGACTGTCCGCCGATGGCCTGGCCGACGACCAGGAAGAGGGCCATGAGCCCGGCCATCAGGATGAATGTCTTGAAGTTGTTCATGCGTGTTCCTGTCTCCATGCACGCGAAGAGCGAGACTTCGCCGTCGCGTTGCGACCGACGAAGGTCTCGCTCTGAGATCCGGCCGTCCGGCCGTTGCTCCCGGGGAACCGTGCCGCTCTCGCGACAGTCCTGACGATTCACCGTCCGCCGCCCGGCGGATGAGCTACTCCCCTTCAGGGCGACAAATCTAATGGGAAGGGCAAGTGGCGGCAGGAGATTGAATTAAGTCTTTATGAAGTAATGACTTAGATGGTCTCGCCTGAGAGGGGAGAGGGGAGAGGGGAAAGGGAACGTGGAGCCCCGCTGTCGGCTTTCCGCTCTCCACTCTCCACTCTCCACTCTCAACTCTCTGCTCTCCACTCCCCCTTGGCCTACCGCAGCAGGAAATAGGAGATCGCCGCGATCGAGGCACTCATCGGCATCGTCAGGATCCAGGCCCAGACGATCCGCCGGGCCACCCCCCAGCGGACGGCGGAGAGGCGCTGGGCGGCGCCGACCCCGACGATCGCGCCGGTGATGGTGTGGGTGGTGCTCACCGGCACGCCCAGGTAGCTCGCCAGGAGTACTGCGCCGGCACCGCCGGTTTCGGCACAGACCCCGCCGAACGGCCGCAGCTTGGTGATCCGCGATCCCATCGTCTTGACGATCCGCCAGCCGCCCATGGCCGTGCCAAGGGCGATGGCCGCGTGAGCGGACAGGATGATCCACATCGGGATGTGGTCGGCGTTGGGCAGGTAGAGATGGCGGGCCCAGCCCTCGGCGCCCACGAACAACGCCTGGGTGGCCACCAGGAGGCTCACGATGATACCCATCGTCTTCTGGGCGTCGTTGGCGCCATGGCTCAACGAGAAGAGCGCGGCCGAGGCCAGCTGCAATCGCCGGAAGAACCGCTCCACCGGGGCCGCCGGCAGGCGGTGGGTCGACCATCCGAGCACGACCGTGAGGACCATGGCGGCGGTCATGCCGATCGTCGGCGACACCACGATGAAGGCGATCGGCTTGACCCACCCAGCGCCGATCAGGGCCCCCATGCCGGCCTTGGCGACGGCCGCGCCCCCATAGCCGCCGAGCAGGGCGTGCGAGGAGGAGGTGGGGAGACCGAGCCACCAGGTGATCAGGTTCCAGACGATGGCCCCGACCAGACCGGCGAAGATCACGGTGACGTCGACGACTTCGGGGTGGATCAGCCCCTTGCTGATCGCCTTGGCGACCGCCGTGCCAACGGTGAAGGCGGCGATGAAGTTGAAGAAGGCGGCCCAGATCACTGCCACCCCGGGGCTCAGGACCCGGGTGCCGACGACCGTGGCGATCGAGTTGGCGCTGTCGTGAAAGCCGTTGATGAAATCGAAGATGAGCGCGACCAGGATGACCGCGACCACGACGCCGAGGGAAGCCTCCATGGCGCGCTCAGGAGTGCTTGATGGCGACGGACTCGAGGACGTTGGCGACGTCCTCCGCCTTGTCGATCGTCTTCTCCAGGGCGTCGTAGATCTCCTTCCATTTCATCAGCGTCACCGGGTCCTTCTCCACGTCGAAGAGCCGGCCGAGCCACTCTCCGTACACGGCGTCGCCTTCCTCTTCCAGCTTCTTGACTTCCCCGCAGGCGCGGATCACCACCGGGGCCTTCTGCTTCTCGAGCACCTGGACCGCACTCAGCAGCTGTTCGGTGGTACGGACCATGACGTCGGCGAGAAGGAGCACCCCATGGGGCGGGTCGTCGGTCCGGAAGATCACGGTGCGCCGGGCGATGCCGTCGACGCCATCGAGGACGTCGTCGAGCCGCGAGGCCAGCATGTGGATGTCCTCGCGGTCGAGCGGGGTGATGAAGGTCTTGTCGAGCCGGGTGACCAGCTCCAGGGTCAGGCCGTCGGCCTCCCGCTCCAGCCGCTTGATGGAGTCCACCAGGTAACTGCGGTTGGCGCCGGCCGTGAACAGCTCCCTGAGGTGCCGAGCCGCCTGGAGATTCAGGGATGCCACCGCGGTGAAGAGGTCGAAGAAGCGGCCGTCGCGGGGGAGGAGACGCACGGGGATTCCCTGTTGGGAGATGGCGTGGAATGTAACGGCGCTGTAACAGGGGCGGTAATGGGCGGTCATGGCGGGAGAGAGCGGGAGGGGGCGAAAGGAGTTTCCGGCCCTCGGCCGCGTCACCCCGCTCTTTGCCGCATTCTCCCACCCTCTCCCGCTACTTTCCAGCCGGAGGAAACCCCAATGACCGAACACGAAAAGGAACAGATCGCCCTGGCCTGCCTGGCGGCCGCGTTCGCCGACAGCCGCCTGGACGAGGCGGAGCGGCAGCGGATCCGCCGGCTGATCGCCGACCTGGGCGGGGTGGACGTCGCGCAGCTGTTCCGGAGCACCCTGGACCGCCGGGTCGAGCCCGAGCAGCTGGCGGCCTCTCTGACGACCGCCGAGGCCCGGCGGGCGGCCTACCAGATGGCGTCGCTGGTGGTTCAGGCGGACGGGATCCCCAACGACGCCGAGGAGGCCTACCTCGAACGGCTCCGGAACGCCCTGGGGCTCTCCGAGGCCGCGGCTGCGGGGATCCGGCTGGAGACGGAGCAGTACCGGGATCCCGGCCTGCCGCCGACGCCGCCCGCCTCCCGGAAGGACGACCTGCAGCGGACCATCCTGCAGTACGCCATCCTGGCGGGGTCCGCCGAACTGCTGCCGCAGACCGCCGCGTCGATGGTGGTGCTGCCCCTCCAGCTCAAGCTGGTCTACGACATCGGCAACCGGTACGGGGTGACCCTGGCGCGCGACCAGATCCGCGAGCTGGCGGCGGCCTTCGGCGTCGGCGCGACCTCCCAGGTGGTCGAATCGCTGGCCCGGAAGGTCCTTGGCGGCGTGGCCAAGTCGGTCGGGGGCGGCGGCATGCTGGGCGGCCTGTTCGGCGGCGTCACCAGCGCCGCGACCGGTGCCACCGTCTCGTTCGCGACGACCTATGCCCTCGGCCACGCGGCGCGGGCCTACTACGAAAAAGGCCGTACCCTGTCCCAGGAGGACCTCAGGACCCTGTTCGCGAAGTTCCAGGAGGACGCGAAGACGCTCTACCCGCAGGTGGAGGCCGAAATCCGGGCCCAGGCCGACGGGCTGGATGCGAAGGGGCTGATGGAGCGAGTGAAGGCGCTGGCGTAGGGCGGGACAGAGCGGGACAGAGCGGGAGAAAGCGGGAGAGCCGCCTAGAACGGGGGCGCCTCCTGGTGCCGCCAGTCGTCCAGCAGCAGGGCGTCCATCCGGGCGCCCTGTTCGCATTCCTGGGTTCCCTCAGGCACGATGAGCAGGGCATTGGCCTTGACCATCGAGGTCAGGATGCCGGAGCCCTGGGAGCCGGTCAGACGGGCGGACGGGCAGACGGTTGGACGGGCGGTAACGACCGCACGCAGGAAGTGCTGCAGCTTCGGGCCCAGACGGATCGGCTCCTCGAGTTCCACTGCCGTAGCGCACCGGAAGGGGAGTTTGTGCCCCAACATCCGGCGGATGGCGGGCCGCACGAACAGCTCGAAGGTCACCATGGTGGAGACGGGGTTGCCGGGAAGGCCGATCCAGGGGCGGAGGGGCGGAGAGGCGGAGGGGAGCCAGCCAAACCCCACCGGAGCGCCGGGGCGCATTCGCAGCTTCCAGAAGTCGAGCCGGCCGCCCATCGCCTCGATGACGCCGCGCAGGTGGTCGTGCTCGCCGACGCTGATGCCCGCCGTGGTGACCAGGAGGTCGCAACCGCCCGCCCGCTCCAGATGCTCCCGGAGGCTCTCGGGCGTGTCGCGGGCGATGCCGAGGTTGACGGGCAGGCCTCCGCTGAGGCGCACCAGGGCCATCAGGGTGTGGGTGTTCGAGCTGGCGACCTTGCGCCCCGAGAGGATCTCGTCGGCCTGGCCGATATCGACGATCTCGTCACCGCTGCCGAGGATCGCGACGCGGGGGCGTCGGCAGACCAGCGGCGCCGCAACCGCGAGGGAGGCGAGAACCCCCAGCTGGGCCGGGCCCAGCGGCGTGCCGGGCTCGAAGACGGTGACACCCTTCCGGATGTCCTCGCCGACACGACGGATGTTGAGGCCGACGTCGCGGTCCCGGGTGATCACCACCTGTCCGGTCCCGCCGTCGGTGTCTTCTTGCCGAATGACGGTATCGGCCCCCTCGGGGAGCGGCGCGCCGGTGAAGATCCGGGCGCACTCGCCCGGGCCGAGCGCCCGGGTGGGGAAGCTGCCGGCAGGAATCTCCTCGATGACCCTCAGCACGCGGGCGTGCTCGAGCGACGCGCCGCGGACGTCCTCGCCCCGGGCGGCATAGCCGTCCATGGCGGAGTTGGTCCAGGCGGGGATGTCGAGCGGGCTGACGACCGGCTCCGCGAGGACGAAGCCGAGGGCCTCATCGAGAGGAACCCGCTCCCGGGGGAGCGGGGTGACGGCATCGAGGATCCGGGTGGCGGCCTCGCGGGCCGAGAGGGGACCTACGACAGGACCTTGGCCTGTTCCCATGCCAGGGCGCTCAGGACGTTGAGCCACATGGTGTCGGTGAAGCGCAGGACCCGGCAGTCGGACTTGAGGGTGCTGTCGTCGGTGCAGATCGCGATCCAGTCACCGGCATTGGGCAGGGCGGGATCGAACAGCAGCGGCGCCTTGATCCCCTTGCGGTGAACCTCGATCCGGGGGAGGTGGAACCGCTTGAACCCCTCGACCAGCACCAGGTCGGCGCCGTCGAAGTACCGGCGGGCCAGGGTCTCGGGGTCGGTGTCATCGGGCGATCGCTCGAAGAGGATCCGCTGCTCGGGCGAGGCGATCAGGGTGCGCTCGGCCGCGCCTTCGACGAAGTGCCGCCAGGAATCGGTGCCCTGCCGGTCGGCGTCGGCGGGGTGGCTGGCGTGCTTGATGGTCATCACCCGCTTGCCCTTGCGCTTGAAGTCCCGGGCGAGGGCGACCAGCAGTGTGGTCTTGCCGCTGTCCTTCTGGCCGATGATCTGGAGGATGCGCATTTGCTAAAGATATGCGGGAGGGGGCGGGAGAGGGCGGGAGGAGGCGGGAGAGACAATCCCGTCACGTCATCGCGGCGAGCCGTTCCGCCTCCAGAAGGTCCTGCGGGCTGTTGACATTGAAGAACAGTCGGGCCGGGTCGCCCCAGGCGCCGACCTCCACCTCCCCGAGGACCGCCACCCGGACGTGGGCGTGGAAGCCGATCGCTCGCTGGTCGCCCTTGGCCAGGGCGCGCTCGATGGCCGGCCCGCAGGCGGGGCCGTAGGCGGCACAAAGGGGTTCCACGCCCCGGCGCGAGCCGCTGGCGGGGAGCACCGCATCGACGCCATCCAGTCGATCGGCCAGGGCGCGCAGCAGGGCCGCCGTCACGAAGGGCATGTCCCAGGCGACCACGACGACGGGAGCCGGTGCAGCCACGACGGCGGTGAGAATTCCGCCGAGAGCGCCAACGCCCGGCCGCCGATCCGGGACCACCCGCAGCGTCGGCGCCCAGGCCGGCGCCTCGGGGGCGTTGGCCACGAGCAGGGGCGGCTCACCGAACGCCGCAATGCAGGTCTCCACCAGCCGGTCGAGAATCCGGCGGCCACCGATCACTTCGAGTCCCTTGGGGCGGCCGGCGAACCGCGTCGCTCCGCCCCCGGCGAGTATGGCCGTCCTCATGGACGGGCAGACGGGCGGACGGGCGGACGGGCGGTGGGTTCGTGGACGCCTGGTGATCCGCTCACCGCGCGGCCGACGAGGGTCATGCCGGCCTTTCCGGCGATCTCGACGGCGAGGGTGCTGGGCACCGACGGCGTGGCGACCCAGGCGATGCCGGCGCGGGCCGCCTTGGCCGCCAGTTCGGCCGAGATGCGGCCGGTGACCAGGAGCCCCAGTCCGGCGATGTCGCGGGCGGCGAGCATCGCCGCCCCGACGACCTTGTCCACCGCATTGTGACGGCCAATGTCCTCGGCGTGGGCGATGAGCGCCTCGCCATCGACGAGGGCCGCCGCGTGGATGCCGCCGGTGGTCTGGTAGCGGGTCCCGCGGGCGAAGAGGGACTTGAACAGCTCGCGAAGTGAGGCGGGAGAGGGCGGGAGAGGGCGGGAAAGGGCGGGAGACGCTCTGCCACCGTCCTCGAGCAGCCAGCTCGATACCGCCCCGCACCCGCTGGCGAGCACGGTGCGGCGGCCCTGCTGCAGAATGATCTCTACTCGCGCCTCGGGCACGGTGGCCCAGAAGCCGAGGTCGGTGGCGCAGGGGCGGAGGACGAGCTCGTCGACGCGGTCGATGTACCCCTCTCCGGCGAGCCAGCCGACGGCCAGTTCCTCGAGCTGGTCGGGGGTGCACATCCAGGTGACCGCCGGGGTGCCGTTCACCTCGAGCCAGACGGGGACCTCCTCGACGGCGGCGTCCTCCGCCATCCGGCCGCCCCGCCTGGCGGGCCGCCCCGGGTCAGGCGGTTCCGGTGCAGTCGGCATGGAGGGTGTCGTCCTCGGCGACCCGGACCCGCTCCAGCCGGACGCCGGCCGGCAGCTTCGCGGCAATGCGCGCGAAGCACCAGGCGGCGAGCGTTTCGCAGACCGGCAGAACCGTGCCCGCGGCCACCGGGGGGAGGGAGTCGTTCAGCGAGGTGCCGTACAGAGGGGCGGTGACCTGATCGCGCAGGAGGTGGTCCAGCCGCACCAGGTCGATGACCATCCCGGTGCGCGGCTCCTGCGGTCCGCTCACCGTCACGCTGACCCGGTAGTCGTGGTCGTGCGGCTCAACCGTCCACCCGAAGCGCGCCCGGTTCTCCTCGTCCGTCAGCCCGGCCAGCCGGAGGGAGTGGCTGGCCTTGAAGGTGACGGTGCGGGTGAGGGTCAGCATGGCAGGAAGCAGGGAACCGGAAGAAGGAAACAGGGAACAGGGAACAGGGAACAGGGAAAAGAAGACGGGAGCACCACCACTCGGCCTGCGCTCCGCCTCTCCGCCCCTCCGGCCTAGAACGGCCAGCTCCAGGGCACGCCCAGCCCGGCGCGGACCCAGGGGGTCACCGACCACTCCTTGAGGACCCCGGTGGGGATCACGGCCTGGGGCCCTTCGGGTGACGGGGGGACGCCGATCGGCTCCAGCGCGTAGGTCCCCGGGTAGCTGATCTGCCAGAACTGGAACCGGGCCTCGGCGAAGAGATAGCTCTTGCCCAGGAAGTAGCGGGTGCCGAGGAGGGGCGAGAAGGTGAACTTGGTGCCCATCGAGAAACTGCCGGGGTCCTCGACCACGTTTTCGGTGAAGCTGATGCCCGTGGCGATCCCGCCATAGGGGGCGAAGCCGTGCCAGTGCTTGCCACCGGTCAGGTTGAAGTGGAGGGCCGCGTCGATCCAGAGGGTGGAATGGTCGACGGTGCCCTGCACCTGATCGGGCTTGGCAACGGTCGGATCGATCAGCACCCGGTCGAGCATCCCGTAGTGGAACCCGCCGAGGATCGAGATGGTCTTGTCGGCCAGAAAGGCGAACTGGAGGCTGCCGATCGGGCCGTCGTGCGGCGCGACGCCGACCTGCCCGCCGCTGCCGAAGAAATAGCCCCCCGCGGGAACGATGTAGAGCCCGGCCCGGATGTCCCGGTAGGGTGACTTGGCGGGGTCGTGGCCGACCTGCGCCTGCAGCGGGGCCGTGGCGGCGGTAATGGCGGTAATGGCGGTAGCCAGTGTCGCGCGAGCCGTCATGTCATCAGCCTTCGGCGAGGGAGCGGCCGGTCATCTCGGGTGGCTGGTCCACGCCGAGCAACTGGAGAATGGTGGGGGCGACATCACAGAGGGCGCCTCCGGTCCGGAGGCGCAGGTCATCGACGCCGACGGCTACCAGCGGCACGGGATTGGTGGTGTGGGCGGTGTGGGGACCGCCCGACTCGGGGTCCACCATCATCTCGCAATTGCCGTGGTCCGCGGTGATCAGGACCCTGGTGCCGTGCCGGGCGGCCGCGGCGACGACGCGGGCGAGGCAGCGGTCGATGGTCTCGACGGCGGTGATCACCGCGGGAAGGACGCCGGTGTGCCCGACCATGTCGGCGTTGGCGTAGTTGCAGAGGAGAAAGTCGTGATGCCCGCGCTCGAGGGCGGCGCAGAAGGCGTCGGTGATGCCGTCGGCGCTCATCTCAGGCATCAGGTCGTAGGTGGCGACCTTCTGCGACGGCACCAGGACCCGCTCCTCGTGAGGGAACGGCGGTTCGTGCCCGCCATTGAAGAAGTACGTCACGTGCGGGTACTTCTCGGTCTCTGCGGTGCGGAACTGGGTCAGGTCGCGGTCGGCCAGCACTTCCGCCAGGATTCGCGCCATGCTGAAGGGCGGGAAGGCCGTCGGCAGGGGGAAGGTCTGGTCGTACTGGGTCATGGTGACGGCGCGGGTGACCGGCCGCGGACCGGTCTCGAAGCCGTCGAACCCCTCGATCGAGAGCGCCCGGACGATCTGGCGCATCCGGTCGCTCCGGAAATTGAAATAGAAGATCCCGTCGCCATCCCGCACGGAGGCGCGAGGCGCCCCGGCGGCGTCGGTGAGGAGAATCGGCTTGACGAACTCGTCCGTCTCGCCGCGCCCGTAGGCGGCCTCGACGGCCGCGACCGGGTCCGTGGCGGCGTGCCCGGCCTTCCCGTGGACGATCAGGTCGTAGGCCAGCTGGGTCCGCTGCCACCGCCTGTCGCGGTCCATGGCCCAGTAGCGGCCGCAGAGGGAGGCGATGGTCGGACGGGCGGACGGGCCGACGGGCGGACGGGCAGCGAGTTGTCGCTCGAGTTCCGCGACGACCTCGCGCCCCGACGTGGGCGGGGAGTCCCTCCCATCGAGGAAGCCATGGATCGCGATCCGCGGGACGCCGTGCCGGATGCCGAGGTCCACCGCAGCGAGGAGGTGCTTGTCGAGGGCGTGCACCCCGCCGAAGCCGAGGAGGCCCATCAGGTGGAGGGTGCCGCCGGTGGATTTCAGATGCTCGCAGAGCGCGACCAGCGGGTCGAGCTGGAAGAAGGTGCCGCTCCGGATGCTCTGGGAAATGCGGACCAGGTCCTGCGGGACCACCCGCCCAGCGCCGAGGTTCAGGTGACCGACCTCGCTGTTGCCCATCTGGCCCTCGGGGAGGCCGACGGCCAGGCCCGAGGCATCGAGGAGAGTGCGGGGGCGGCCATTCCAGAGGCCGTGCCAGACCGGGGTCGAGGCGAGCTCGATGGCGTTGGCCTCAGGCTCGGCACGGTAGCCCCACCCGTCGAGGACCACGAGCGCCACGGGGGGCTGGCGGCGAAATCCCTTTGACATGCCTCTCCGCGCGTTCTACTATGCCAGATCGTGAGTTACGCGCCGCAATCTAGTCCTCCGACCAAACGGCTACCAGCCTGTTTCGCCCTGCTCCTGGCGGTGTCCCTCGTCGCGCCGCCTGGAGGACGGGCGGACGGGCGGACGGGCGGACGGGCGGCAGCCACCCGTCCGGAAGCGTTGCAGCAGGCGCGGGTGCGGCTTCGCGCGGCCACTCCCATTCATGCCGAACCGAATGGCAACCAGTTGGGGACGCTGCCGGCGGGGTTCCAGGTCACACCGGGCCGGACCAGCGGGGCGTGGCGGGAGATCCCGGTGCAGGGATGGCTCTGGACCGCCTCCACAGGGGCTGCCAGCCGTCCGGGATTCGACCTGGCGGTGACCGCCGAGAGCGGCGAGAACGTCCGGACCGGACCGGATGGCGATATCGTATTCAAGGCGGTGCGGGGGACCCAGTTCAACCGGGTGGGCCGCCGGGGGGGGTGGACCCAGGTGCAGCGGACGGTGTGGGTTGCCGCGGCGGCCGTTGCCGAGCGGCGGGCGGAGCAGC
>DASWBQ010000091.1:0-2331 GCA_036390535.1 Gemmatimonadales bacterium
CGGAGGTACTCCCCCGCCACCGCGTCGTCGGCGAGGGGGGTGGCTTCCCGGCGTGCAGTCCACTTCCCGAGCGGCGTCCCGGTCTCCACCGTCAGGGCGTAGAACGACAGGTGGTCCGGCCTTAGCGCCAGCGCCTGCTCGAGGTCGGCGTTCCACGAGCGGCCCAGCTCGGCGGGAACCCCGTAGATCAGGTCGATGGAGAGGTTCCCGATGCCGGCGGCCCGAAGGACGCCTACTGCCTCAGCCGACTGCTCGGCGGTATGGGTCCGGTGCATCCAGGCGAGGACACCCGGATCGAACGATTGCACGCCGAGTGAGACCCGGTTGATGCCGAGCTGCCGCCACGCCGCGGCACGAGCCCGCGTGACGTCGTCAGGGTTGGCCTCGACGGTGACTTCGGCGCCCGCCCCGATGGCCCGGCGGGCATCGAGACCAACGAGGATCTTCTCCAGCGCCCTCGGGTCGAGGCGACTCGGGGTGCCGCCCCCGAAGTAGACAGTCTCTATGGCGTTCGGGCCCGCTGCGGCAGCGGGCGCATCCTGCCGTCGGTCCCACTCCTGGAGAATTGCGTCGGCGAACACGTCTGAGGGCGTGTCCCGTCGGACCGCGATGGCGAAATCGCAGTAGCTGCAGCGGCGGGCGCAGAAGGGGACGTGAACGTAGACCAGCACACCCGAAAGCTAGGCGCCTCGCCCCCTGCGGGGCACAGCTTCGGCCGCCAGCGCGGCGGCCACCGGCGCGAAGACCATCCCTGGCTCCTGTCGGACCAGGCCCCTCACCTCCAGCGAGGCCAGCACGGCCAGCACCTCGGCTGCGGGGAGGCTCATGGAACGGGACAGCTCGTCGACATGGGCAGGCCCGAGCCCCAGCCGTTGCATGACGCGCGCGGCGAGCGGCCCCGGCCGGCCCGGCTCGACCGAGGTGGATCGAGCGGGCACGGAGGCTTCCGGAAAGCGGGCCAGCAGATCCTCGATGCCAAGGAGCGGATAGGCTCCATGCTGGATGAGCCGGTTGGTGCCCACGGAGCGCGCGCTGGTGATGGGCCCCGGCACCGCCATGACGTCACGGGAGAGATCGTTCGCGACCGATGCGGTGATCAGGGCCCCGGAGGTGGCCGCCGCCTCGATGACCACCGTGACCCGCGCCAGGGCGGCGATGATCCGGTTGCGCCGAGGGAAGCTACCCTCCATTGGCCGGGCCCCGTGGGGGGACTCGGTGAGCAGGAGACCGTGCTCGCGTACCGCCGCATACAGCCTGCGGTTCGAGGTGGGGTACACGACACCGAGACCGTTGCCAAGAACCGCGATGGTCCCGCCACCGACCTGCAGCGCGGCTTCGTGGGCCACGGCGTCGAGGCCGCGGGCCATGCCACTCACGACGGCGAGCCCAGCGAGAGCAGCCCGACTGGCGATCGACTCACACACCTCCCTGCCGTACCGGGAATGGTCCCGGCTGCCCACGATCGCGACGGCCGGCCGATCGAGGAGGCCGAGGTCGCCGGCGGCAGAGAGACAGAGGGGCTGGTCCTCGAGGGGCATCAGCAGATCGGGGAAATGCACGTCCCCCGGGAGCAGCATCACCCCGCCCTCGGCCTCGACGGCGGCCACTTCCCTGGCGGCGGCGTCGAGCGACGCGGCGACGATCTCGCGTGCCACCGCTTCAGGGATACCAGGCACCGAGCCTAAAAACGCGATCGGCGCCGATATGGCGCCGATCGCAGTCTGGCAAGCTTCGATGAGGACGGCCATCCGCTCCGGGCCGACTCCTCGCGTTCGGGCGAGCGCGATCCAGGCCAGCCGCTCGTCGCCCGTCCTCGGTGTCACGGCGTCACTCGAGGTCGGCATACGGCTCCGCTTCGGCACGCCCCTGCTCGGCCTCCCGCTCGGCACTGATGTGTTGCCACATCGCCTCGACCAGTGGCTCCAGGCCGGACCGGGAGACACTGGAGATGACCAGCACCGCGAGGGCGTCCGGCGCAGATAACCGAGGCAGCGTGGCATCCGGAGGGAGGATATCCCGCTTGGTGAGCACCACCAGATGGGGCCGGCGATCGAGCACCGCGCTGTGGAGGCGGACCTCGCGCCGGAGCCGGTCGTAGACGTCCTGCAGGTCTTCCGCCTCGAGGGAAACCATGTAGGCCAGGATCCGGGTCCGCTCGACATGGCGGAGGAACTGCAACCCGAGGCCCTTCCCGGCGTGGGCCCCCTCGATGATCCCGGGGATGTCCGCCACGACGAAAGAACGTCCCGGTCCGGCCGACACCACACCGAGGTTGGGTTCCAGGGTGGTGAATGGGTAATCGGCGATCTTGGGCCGGGCGGCGGAGAGCAC
>DASWBQ010000092.1:0-7908 GCA_036390535.1 Gemmatimonadales bacterium
TGGCGTCTGCTGCTCGCGATCGTCGGACTTTTGACAGTCCTCCCGGGTTCGCTTTGGGCCCAGGAGGGACTGGTTGTGCGGCAGCTCGCCTTCGACGGCAACAAGGCGGTCGACGATGTCACCCTCGCCTCCGCGATTTCCACCACCAATTCCAGCTGGTTTGCCCGGTCCTCGCTGATCAGTTGGATCGGGCTGGGTGAAAAGCGGCGGCTCAATGAGCGCGACCTCCGTCGGGACGTGGAGCGAATCCGGCTGCTCTACCGGATCAGCGGCTTCCTCGAGGTCAAGGTGGATACCCTGATCCGCCGCACCGACCGCGACGCCTTCATCACGTTCAAGATCACCGAGGGTGCCCCGGTGGTCCTCAGCGCGATGCGGATCGGCGGGCTCGACTCGGTGGCCCGCCCCGACCGGATCCGGCGAGACCTGCCTCTCGAGCCGGGTGACCCCTTCCACCGCGAACGGCTGCGGATCACGGCTGACACCCTGGCCAACCGGCTCAAGGAGATCGGCTATCCCGCTGCCACGGTCTTTCTCGAACGGCGGCAGGTGGACTCGGCCAGGCGCCAGGCCGAGGTGGACCTTCGCGTCGAGCCCGGCCCGAAGGCGGTGTTCGGCTCCGTCGTGGTCGAGGGCGCGACCCGCGACTCCAGCTTCGTCACCAGTCTGCTCGTCACCAAGCCGGGCGCGCTCTACCGGCAGTCGGACGTCCTCCGGAGCCAGCAGAACATCGCGGCGTCGGAGCTGTACCGCTTCGCCTCGGTGCAAGTCGACACGGCGCGGCTGACCGAATCCCTGGACTCCGTGCCGCTGCTGGTCCGGGTCCTCCCGGCCAACCGCTACCGCCTGCGCTGGGCCGGAGGCTACGGCACCGACGACTGCTTCCGGATGAACGCCGGCGTGACCGTCCGGAATCCCCTGGGCATCGGCCGGCTGCTCGAGGTGCAGGGGCGGATCTCGAAGATCGGGACGGGGGATCCCCTCGATTTCGGACTGGACGAGACCCTGCTCTGTGAGCGACTCAAGGACGACCCGATCGGGTCGTCGGTGCTGAACTACGCGACCAGCATCACGTGGCGGCGGCCGGCGTTCCTCGCGCCGGACAACAGCATCGCCCTCACCGGCTTCGCGGAGCGGCGCTCCGAGTTCGCGGTCTACCTTCGCGAGGAGGTGGGCGGCGCCGTCACCGCGGTGCGCGAAGGCCGGAAGCGGATTCCCCTCACCTTGGGGTACCGCCTCGCCTACGGGTACACCACCGCCAGCGCGGTCAACTTCTGCGCCTACTTCAACGCCTGCAATCCCGTGGACGTCGCCGTCCTCGAGGAACGGCAGCGCCAGGGCGTGATCAGCATCGGCGTCTCGCGGCTGCGGGTCAACAATCTGCTCGATCCCACCCGGGGCACCTCGATCGGCATGCAGGCGAGCCACTCCGCCGCCTGGACCCTGTCTGACTCGCTCCAGCGATTCACCCGGTTCATCGGGGACGCCTCGTGGTACCACCCGATCACCCGGGAGGTGGTGGCCGCGCTGCGGCTGCGGGCCGGGGTGCTGTTCTCGCCGCCGATCACCTCGGCTTCCGGGCAGGAGGGGATCTACGTCCCTCCGGACCAGCGGTTCTACGGCGGCGGCGCCAACGACGTGCGGGGCTACGACCGGAACGAACTCGGCCCGGTGGTGTACGTCGTCCTCGACACGGCCGCCGTGCCGGGACCCGGGGGCGAATACGACCCCTCGGAGATCCAGGTCTCGCCTGTGGGCGGGGACCGCACCGTGATCGCCAACGCCGAAGTCCGGTTCCCGTCGCCGGTGTTCGGGTCGTTCACCCGTCTGGTGGCCTTCGTGGACGCCGGCAGCGTCTGGTCGGATGAGCTGTCCGGCAACCAGGCGACTCTCTTCCGGGTGACGCCTGGGGCCGGAATCCGGATTGCGTCCCCCCTGGGACCGGCGCGCTTCGACGTCGCCTGGAACGGGTACGGCTATCCCGAAGGCCCGCTGTACGTGGTCCAGCCCGACAACAGCCTGGTGGTGGCGCAGCCCAGCTACTCCAAGCCGCGGAAGGCCGGCTTCACCTTCCACCTCGCCATCGGCCAGGCGTTCTGATGCATCGCCGGCACCTGCTCCACCGCCTCCCGATCGCCGTGGCCCGGATCATCTTCGTCTTCGTGGTCGGGGCGGCCGCGACCGCGGCCGGCACGGTGGTGGCCCTGACGCAGACGGCCCCGGGGCGGGTGGTCGTGGCCAAGCTCCTGGGCGACCGCGCCGGGGTGGTGTTGCGGGGCACGCTCACGGTGAAGCGGATCGAGGGGAACTTCTTCCGCAACCTCGTGCTCGACAGCCTCGAGGTGCGGGATACCTCCGGGGCGCTCCTGGCCCTCTTCCCGCGGGTCGAGGCCCGGTGGCGGCTCCGTAACTTCGTCCGCGGGCGGATCCTCCTCGAGGAGCTGTGGCTCGACCGTCCCCGGGTCCACCTGGTGCAGCACCGCGGCGGACGGATGAACTACCAGGAGGTGCTCCGCTCCGGCGAGGGACCGCCCGGGGGCCGGGGGCCGCTGGTCGAATTCCGCAACGTCAGGATCGACGACGGCATCATCACCATCCGCACTCCCTGGAACCCGCCGGGCCAGTTGCGCACCGAGGCCCAGCGCGATTCCGCGCTGCGCGATCAGCGGAAGCGCTGGGGGAAGCGGATCGAGCCCGGGCCGGCCGACGAGGGCCTCCAGCAGATCCGCACCATCGAGGGGCTCGGCGCCCGGCTGCCCCGCCTCCGGATCCAGACGCCGGAAAAGTCCCCCCTGCTCGCGATCATCGATTCGCTGTCCCTCGCGATCAACGATCCGCTCCTCACCCTCACCGACCTGCGCGGCGAGATCACCCAGGCGCGGGACACCCTCTGGTTCCGCTTCGACCGGGCCTCGCTGCCCGGCACCACCGGCCGTGGCGAGGGGCTGGCCGCGTGGCCGCAGGACACCGTCCTCTTCAATTTCTCGTTCGACGCCGAGCGGGTCGGCCTGGCCGACCTGCGGTTCGTGTCGCCGGAGTTCCCGGATTTCACGGGCCGGGGCAGGCTCGAGGCCTACTCCTACGACGGCACCCTCACCGAGTACCGCATCCCCGAGCTGTCCGTGGGCGACGCGGCCAGCGAGGTGACCGGCAGCCTGGTCGCCCTGGTGCACCAGCGCCGCGGCCTCGGGTTCCGCGGCCTCGACCTGGCGATGCGGAACCTCGATCTCGAGGTGGTGCGGCCGTTTCTCGACACCCTCCCGTTCGTCGGACGGCTCTCGGGCAGGCTCCGGGCCGACGGCTACTTCGACCGGATGCGGGTGGCGCTCGACTGGGACTTCTTCGACCACCGGATCCCCGGGCAGCCCGGCAATCACCTCGTCCTGAGCGGCGAAGTGACCCTCGGCGGCCCCGAGGGGATGACCTTCTACCAGGCGCAGGTGAGCGAGGCCGACCTCGACCTCCCGACCGCCCGGCTCGCCGCCTCGGCCGTGATTCTCGAGGGCCGCGCCCGCGCCAGCGGGACGCTCGATGGTCCCTGGAAGGACGTCACCTTCACCGGCCAGGTGCGCCATCGGGACGGCGACCGGCCGGAGACCAATGCCGAAGGACGGGTCCGCCTGAACACCCGCGATACCGCGGTGGTGATGGACGCCGACCTCGACTTCGCGCCCCTGGACTTCGAGGGGATCCGCCGCGCCTTCCCGACCTTCACGTCGCTGGGCAGTGTCACCGGCAAGGTGCGTCTCGTGGGGCGGCTCGACAGCATGCGGCTGGAGGCGGACGTCGCCGGCGAGATCGGGACCGTCCGCGCCCGGGGCCTCACCACCCTCCTCCCGCCGCGGTGGGGAGGCTGGCCGCTGACGCTCGACGTCCAGGGCCTCGACCTCCGGGCGGTGCGGGGGACCGGGCCGTCCACGCGCCTGACCGGGCGGATGGTCTTCGATGGCGCGATCGACTCGGCGGTCCCCCCCGAGGGGAGCGTCGCCATCAACTTCGGCCCGGGCACGATCCGGGAGGTGCGGTTCGACACGATGCAGGTTCGCATGGCGGTCCGCGACGGCCTGATCACGGTGGACAGCGCGGTGGTGGAGTGGTTCGGTGGCGCCGTTCGCGCCTCCGGCAGCCTCGGGTGGGCCATGCCGCGTTCGGGGACGCTGACGATCGCCGGCTCCAGCAGCAGCCTGGTGGCCTTCGACTCCCTGGCGACGACCCTCGCCGGCCTCGAGCCCGACAGCACCGGCCGCCGTCCCCGGCTCGACGGTGTCGTGGAAGGGAAGGTGGTGCTCGCCGGGGCGCTCGACTCGCTCACGGCCACGGTGGATGGAACGCTGACCGACCTGAGGTGGGCCGGGAGCCGAGTTTCCCGCGCCACCGGTACGCTGACCTGGCAAGGTGGCGGCCGGCCGACCCTCACCCTGCGCGCCGCGGCCGACAGCGTGGCCGTGGCCGGTCTCGGCTACTCCGCGCTCGCCCTGGAAACCGATGGGCCGCTGGACTCGCTGGCGATTCGCGCCAGCGGCCAGGGCCCGAACGGGCTCGACCTGCAGGCCCGCGGCTTGTATCGCGACGACCAGGGACGGGCGCTGACGATCCAGGACCTCCGGATGAACCTGAGGGGCTATCGCTGGAACGTCGACGCGCCGTTCACGGCCGCGATCCGCGACTCGGTGGTCAGCCTCACGCCGGTGCGGCTGGAGCGGAGCGACGGCGGCGCCACCCTCCTCGCGGAGGGGACGGTGCCCGGCCGGAACGCGGGAACCCTCGACGTCCGGTCCTTCGGCCTGGACCTCCGGGACCTCTTTGCGCTCGCGCAGCGGGACACCGCCGGCGTCGCCGGCACGGTCACGGCCGATGCCCGGGTCAGCGGTACGGCGTCGGCCCCGGTACTGCGCGGCACCGCCGCGGTGACCGGCCCGGTGTTCGGCGACTTCCGCGCTCCGCTGGTGCAGACCGCTTTCTTCTACCGGGACGAGCGGCTCCAGGCGGACCTCAAGTTCTGGCGGACCGGCATTCCCGTGATCGAGGTGGCGGCGGGTCTCCCGCTCGACCTGGCCTGGCAGCGGACCCGCCGGGGCGGGCGCCAGCTCCCCGGGCCGCTGGCGATCCGTGCCCACGCCGACAGCATGGACCTGGGCCTGCTCGAGGCCTTCACCCGGAACCTCCGCCGGATGCGCGGCACGATGGACATGGACGTCACCGTGGCCGGCAGCTGGGAGGCCCCGCGCCTGGGCGGGACGGTGGCGATCCATGACGGTGGTGCCACCGTGCCCAGCCTCGGCGTGCGCTACGGGCCGGTCAACGGCCGATTCAGCCTCTCGGCCGATTCGATCCGGGTGGACTCCCTCAGGATCAACGGGGAGCGCGGCGGCGCGAACGTCATTGGACATGTGCGCCTCGACCGGCTCACCCGGCCGATCCTCGAGCTGGACATGCGGGCCCGGGAGTTCTCGGTGATGGACGTCCCCGGGTTCCTGACGCTCGAACTGGACGCCGACGTCCAGTTCCGCGGCCCCCTGGTGCAGCCGGTCCTGACCGGGCGCGGGACGGTGCGCAACACGGTGCTCTACTTCGCCGACCTGGTGAGCAAGTCCATCGTCAACCTCGAGGACCCGCTCTACGCCGACCTGGTGGACACCCTGGCGCTCACCGAGGGCGGGCTTCGCGCCGAGTTCCAGAGCCGGTTCCTGGATTCCCTGACGATCCGTAATCTCAGCTTCCAGGCGGCCGAGGGCGTCTGGCTCCGCTCCACCGAGGCCAACATCCAGCTCGAGG
Organism: Gemmatimonadales bacterium; assembly: GCA_036390535.1. GTDB lineage: Bacteria > Gemmatimonadota > Gemmatimonadetes > Gemmatimonadales > GWC2-71-9 > SZUA-320. The sequence goes on from DASWBQ010000092.1 coordinate 5,776, forward strand.
GCGAGGCCAACGTCAACAAGATCCGCCAGGTCTACCGCCTCGACGGCACCTTCAACGCGGTGCGAGGGACCTACACCCTCCGGGTCGGCCCGATCTCGCGCGCCTTCAACGTGACTCGCGGGGTGGTCCGGTACCTGGGCGATCCCGACCTCAACGCCGACCTCGACGTCGAGGCTCGTCACGTCATCAAGGCCGCTTCCGCGGAGGCTTCGGCCCGTGACCTCGAGATCACCGCCCGGATCGGCGGCACGCTCCGGACGCCGCGGCTGTCGCTCGAGAGCAGCATCCGGCCGCCGCTCTCGCAGAGCGACATCATCTCCCTCCTCCTCCTCGGCCAGACGGTCAACAGCCAGGTGGCCTCGGGGGCGCAGAGTGACCGGTTCGCCCAGGCGCTGTCGCTGCTGGCGGGTACCCTGACCTCCGAGATCGAGCGGAGCCTCATGCAGGGGACCGGCTCCCAGGCGGCGCCTGACCTGATCGAGATCCGGCCCGGGCTGGGATACGGGGGCGTCGCCTCCGGCGCATCGCTGACCCGGCTCTCGGCCGGCTGGAACCTCGGCACCCGGTGGTTCGTCAGCATCAACGCCGGGTTCTGCCCCGGGTTCCAGCAGTTCGACTTCAGGAACTTCGGCGCCAGCCTCGACTACCAGTTCAACCGGTCGACCTCCTTCTCGATCAGCGGCGAGCCGGTGCAGACCTGCCTTGCCGGCGCGGCCGGCGGGATCTCGTCGAAGCGCTACCAGCTCGGCGGCGACCTGCAATGGCAGCGGGAGTACTGAGATGGCGCGCGCCGTCCTGATCACCAACCCGGCCGCGGCCCGCACCACCCAGGGTGCGGTCGAGGCCGTCCGCGACCAGCTGCGCACCGCGGGCTGGCAGCTCGACGTGGTCGCGACGGTGGGGCCGGGTGACGCGCGGCGGCTGTCCGAGGAGGCGGTTCGCCAGGGGATGGAGCTGGTGGTGGTGCAGGGCGGCGATGGGACCACCATGCAGGCGGCGGCCGCCCTGGTCGGCACCGACGTCGCCCTCGGGCTCATTCCCGGCGGTACCGGCAACCTGCTGGCCGGGAACCTCCGGATTCCCAAGTCGGTGCTCCGGGCGGCGGGGGTGCTCGCCAGGGGCCATCGGCGGCGGATCGACCTCGGCAAGATGGTGCGGGAGGACGGTCTCCACTACTTCTCGGTAGCGGCCGGAACCGGCATGGACGCGCGGATCATGGCCGAGACGGCCTCCGACGAGAAGCGCCGCTGGGGGATCGGAGCCTACATGGCCACGACCCTCAGAATCCTGCCGGAGATGCGCAGCGTCCATTTCCACATCACCGTGGACGGCGTCGAGTACGACGCCAACGCCGCGGTGATCCTGGTGGCCAACTGCGGCGAGGTGATCCCGCCCTTCCTCAAGCTGGGGCACGGCATCACCCCCGACGACGGGTTGCTGGACGTGGTCGTGATTCGCGGGGACGGGATCGTCGACACGATGCGCGCGGTATGGCACGTCCTCTGGGACCTGCCGCCGGAGCGCGCCGGCGGTAGTTTCATCGGATACGCCCGCGGCAGGATCATCCGGATCGAAAGCGATGTCGAGCAGCCCGTGGAGATGGACGGCGATGCGGCCGGCCGGACGCCATTCACCGCTGAGATCGTACCGGGCGCGATCCAGGTGATCGTGCCACACTAGCCAAGGAGCCGAGATGAGCGACGCCATTCTGCTGATCGACGACGACGCGGCGGCCCTGCGAGCCATGGGGAACGCACTCGAGCAGCTCGGTGCCGAGGTGGCGCGCGAACTCGACGGCGCGTCCGGGCTGGCTGCCTGCGACCGGCTCGAGCCCGATGTCGCGGTCCTCGACGCCGGGGTGGTCATGCCCGACGGGCGCGACCTCCTCGACGCTCTCCGCCAGCGGGGCATCCCGGTGGTGCTGCTCCTCGACACGGGTGACGAGGCGGCGATCGCGCAGGCGGTCCGCCGTGGCGCCGAGGCCGCCATGCCCCGGCCCTCGGACCCCGCGGTGGTGGCCGGCGTCGCCGGCCGGATCGCCGAGCTGACCCGCCAGCGCCGTGCCGCCGACCTGGTCCTCGCCGCGGCCTCGACCGGCGGGCGCCTGGAGTCGCTGGGCGGGTCGGCCGCGAT
>DASWBQ010000093.1:0-4153 GCA_036390535.1 Gemmatimonadales bacterium
GTAGATCCGCACGATCGCGGTGGCTACCAGGATGCCGGCCGCGGAGAAGTGGATGAACCGGACCCAGCCCATCAGGTAGTGGTCGCTGGCTTCGCCCGCCGTCATGAAATAGGGCTTGCCGATGTACAGGCCGGTGACCGCTAGAACGGCAATGCAGCCGCCGGAGATCCAGTGCATCGCCCGAAGCGGCCAGTGCCAGAGGTAGACGGAGCGGTAACCGGGCCGGGCCGGCGGGGGCGGCTTGGGGGGGGTGGCCCCGAGGGGCCGGGCAGGCGCCGTCATTGGACCTTCACCTCGGTGACCACCTGCCCCGTCGCGTCCAGCACGTGCACGCCGCAGGCGATGCAGGGATCGAAGGAGTGGATGGTCCGGAGGATCTCGATCGGCTGCTCGGGGTTCGCCAGCGGGTGGTTGTCCATCAGCGCCGCCTCATAGGGCCCCGGCTTGCCGGCGGGATCCCGCGGGGACGCATTCCAGGTGCTGGGCACGACGCACTGATAGCGGGCGATCTTGCCGTCCTTGATCTGGACCCAGTGCCCGAGGGCGCCGCGCGGGGCGTCGAGATATCCGTAGCCCTGGGTTTCGGCGGGCCAGCTGGAGGGCTCCCAGGCATCCCCCACGAACGTCCGGGTGTCGCCACCCTTGATCCGGGTCACCAGGTTGTCGTACCACCCGTTCATCTTCCGGGCCAGGAGTACCGTCTCGATCCCGCGGGCCGCGGTCCGGCCCAGGGTCGAGAACAGCGCCGCGGGGCCGACGTTCAGTTTGCCAAGGGCCTCCGTCACCAGCGCCCGGCAGTCCTCGTGTCCGGAGGCGAATGCCACCAGGGCCCGGGCCAGCGGACCCACCTGCATCGGCATTTCCTCATACCGGGGCGCCTTGAGCCAGCTGTACTTCTTCTCGTCCTGGAGGTAGGTCCAGGGTGTCGGCGGGCCGGAGTACCGGGCGCGGGTCTCGCCCTCGAAGGGATGCAGGCCGGCATCGTCCCCTTTCGAGTACTCGTACCAGGAACTCGAGATGTATTCCTTGACCCTCATCGGGTCGTATGGGTGCACCCTGCCCAGGTCGCCGTCGAGGATGATGCCGCGCGGAAAGTAGAGGCTGTCGAGGTCGCGGATGTCGGTCTCCGGGAACTCGCCGCAGGCCAGGAAGTTCTTCACCCCGCCGCCGATGGTCGCCCACTCCTTGTAGAACGAGGCGATGGCCACCAGGTCGGGCCAGTAGACCTGCTCCACGAACCGCTGGGCCCGGGTGATCATGTCCCGGATATCGGTCAGCCGCTCGGCGTTGATCGTCGCGGTCTCGTCGAGGTTGATGGCCGATGCCATCCCCCCGACCAGGAAGTTCGGGTGCGGATTCTTGCCCCCGAAGATGGTGTGCAGCCGGATGACGTCACGCTGCCAGTCGAGGGCCTCGAGGTAGTGCGCCACCGCCATGAGGTTGGCCTCAGGCGGCAGTTTGTAGGCCGGATGGCCCCAGTAGCCGTTGGTGAAGATCCCGAGCTGGCCGCTGCCGACGAACTTGCGGATCCGTTCCTGGATCTCGCGGAAATGGGTCGCCGAGTTGTTCGGCCAGGGCGAGAGCGAGGCCGCCAGCTTCGAGGTGGCGGCCGGGTCCGCGTTGAGGGCGCTCACCACGTCCACCCAGTCGAGCGCGTGGAGGTGGTAGAAGTGGATCACATGGTCCTGGATGAACTGCATCCCGTGGATCAGGTTCCGGATGGTGTTGGCGTTGGGCGGGATCCGGATGTCGAGGGCGTCCTCGACCGCCCGGCAGGAGGCGACGGCGTGCACGACCGTACAGACGCCGCAGATCCGCTGGGTAAAGGCCCAGGCGTCGCGGGGGTCGCGCCCGGTCATGATCGGCTCGATGCCGCGGAACTGGGTGGCCGACGACCACGCGTTGGCAATCCTGCCGCCATCGGCCTGGACCTCGATCCGGAGGTGCCCCTCGATCCGGGTGATGGGATCGACGACGACCCGGGTGCTAGCCATGGTGCTCCTCCTTGTCCGTTCCGACCTTTTCGATGTCGTGCTGCCGCCGGGAGCGGATGTTGTGGTACCCCTGCATGGCCGCGTGGGCCACCACACCGGCCGTCGCCCCGACCGCCGCCGCGGCACCGATCAGGTCGACCTTGCTCTCGATCCCGAACCCGCCCACGTCGGGCAGGCGGGTATAGAAGGGACTCATGGTGTCCCAGAACTGGGGCTCGGTACACCCGATGCAAGGGTGCCCGGCACCGATCGGCCAGCTGGTCCCCGTGTTCCACATGAAGATCGGGCAGGGCGAGAAGGTCGCCGGGCCCTTGCAGCCGACCTTGTAGAGGCACCAGCCCCGGCGCGCCGCCTCGTCGTCGAAGAGCTCGACATACTGGCCGGCGTCGAAGTGGGCCCGGCGAGGGCACTGGTCGTGGATCCGGGAACCGTAGGCGAACCTGGGCCGTCCCTCCGCGTCCAGCGCTGGAACGGTGCCGAAGGTCAGGAAATGCACCACCGTCGCGGTCACCACGTCGGCGATCGGCGGGCACCCCGCGATGTTGACGACGGGCTTGTCCCGGATCACATCCCGAACTCCCACCGCCCCGGTCGGGTTGGGCCGCGCCGCCTGGACACTCCCGAAATGGGCACAGGCGCCCACCGCGACGATGGCTGCGGCGCCGCGGGCTGCCTCTTCCAGGACCTCCTTGGCGGTCCGTCCCCCGATGGTCGTATAGATCCCGTTCTCCGCCAGCGGCACCGACCCGGTCACCAGCAGGACGTAGCCACCGGCCGCCATGGCGTCCTGGGCAGCCTTTTCCGCCGCATGGCCGGCGGCCGCCATCAGGGTATGGGAGTAGTCCAGCGAAATGATGTCGAGCACCAGGTCGCCCACCGTCGGGTGGGCGGTCCGGATGACGCTCTCGACACACCCGGTGCACTCCTGAAGTTGGATCCAGATCACGGAGGGCCGCTTCTGGGCCTGCATGGCGGCGGCGATGCGACTTCCCCCGAGGCTGTCGAGCCCCAGAATCGCCGCCAGCGAGGAGCAGAAGGCGAGAAAGTCCCGGCGGCTCACTCCTCGGCTCTCGAGGTGCTCGGCCAGGGATTCTTCCTCGGTCCATGGGTGGGTCTGTGGAGAGAGCATGCCGTCATTCCTCCGGACCGGGTTGGGGAGCGGCGGTGGTCGGGCGACGCACCGTGGCATCGGGGGAAGCTTCCGGGGAGCCGGGCCCTGGCGGGAATACGGCAGGGACAGCCCGGGGAGCGACCGTCCAGAACGTGGCGGCGCAATTGTGAAGAATTGTCAAAACGACAGTGAAGATCCCTTATCTAAGGTGTTACATCGCAATGGCTTGTGACGACTGGTGCAATCCCGACTTCCCTTCAATATTCAGTCCGGTCCCGTAGTCATACGGCAGGAGAAACCCTTCGGTCCTCCACATGGGTCACATGCCAATGCTCACGTCTCTGTCCAGAAAGCTCGCCGGGCTGCTTCCCTTCCTCCTCGTGGCGGCGCTCGCCGCCTGCACCGATGAGAAGATCGTCGAAGTCGAGCGCCCCCCATTCAATGAACCTGCCGATCCCAGCAGCGGGTTCCTGGGCTACTACGACGCCGATACCAAGCAGACCACGTGCGGCAACTGCCACGCCGACTTCCAGGCCACGTGGTCGGAGACGGTGCATGCGGACGCCTACGCCACGCTGAAGGCGAACACCGGTGCCCAGCCCTTCTGCTACAGCTGCCACACCATCAGCGCGAACGGCAACGTCGCCACCGGCACGGTGGGGCACGACAAGGTGCAGGACGCGACCTACTACGATGTGCAGTGCGAGAGCTGCCACGGGCCTGGCCTGGAGCATGTCGAAGGCGTCAACGCCGGCACGGTGGTGAAGCCCAAGGCCCTGCTGGGCGTCGGGATGAGGACCAAGTACGACAACGGCATCTACACCCACGAGATGACCGCCGACACGGCCAACAGTTGCGCCTCGTGCCACACCGGGACGCACCACCCGTATGTGGAGCAGTGGGCCGAATCGCGGCACGCCTATGCCCGGGTGGGTTACGCCAACCGGGCTGGCTGCGGCAACCGGTGCCATGAGGCCCGGGGCACGCTCGAGTCCTGGGGAGTCAAGGCGACCTGGAAGGAAGGGGCCTTTAGCACCACCTTCGACCA
>DASWBQ010000094.1:0-3353 GCA_036390535.1 Gemmatimonadales bacterium
GTGCCCGGTCATCAGCCCTTCAAGAGGTGGATGTCCTGCAGATTGACCGTCTCCTGGTGGCGGTTGATGGCGAGGATGATGGCGAGCCCCACCGCCGCCTCCGCCGCCGCCACCGCCATCACGAAGAAGACGAACACGTGCCCGGCCACGCCGAGCTGCTGGGCCAGGGCGATGAACGTGAGGTTGACGGCGTTGAGCATCAGCTCCACGCACATGAAGATCACGATGGCGTTGCGACGCAGCAGGACGCCGGCGACGCCGAGCGCGAACAGGATGGCGGAGACGGTCAGCGCGGGGCCGAGCAGCATCACAGTTTCCGTTTCGCGAGCACCACCGCGCCGACCACGGCGGCGAGCAGCAGGATGCTCGTGATCTCGAAGGGGATCAGGTAGTCCGAGAACAGGGGCCGGGCCACGGTCTGCACCATGCCCTGCTGTTCCTGGAGGGCGGCCATGGTCCCCTCGGGCAGCCGGATCAGCGCCGGCGGACCGGCGCCCGGGAGGGCCCGCAGCTGCACGAACAGGGCGCCGCCGAGCAGGGCCGCGATGGCGAGTCCCGCCGGCCCCTTCAGGTCGGACGGGCCGCCGCGCCCCAGGTTGAGCAGCATGATCACGAACAGGAACAGCACCATGATCGCGCCGGCGTAGACCAGCACCTGGATGGCGCCGATGAACTGGGCGTTCAGCAGGACGTAGATCCCCGCCAGGGAGAACATCGTCCCCACCAGCCAGATCGCCGAGGCGACCGCGTTGCGCTGGGTGATGCACCCCAGGGCGGAGATGACCGCCATGGCGGCCAGGACGTAGAAGGCGATCTCGGTCATCATTCTCCCCGCGGGTCGCTGGGGTCCCAGAGGCTCGAGACCGGGTGGGTCTGGGCGCTCAGCCGCTCGAGGTCGTAGACGAACCGGTCCCGGCTGTACTCCGCGTTCTCGTAGTGCACCCCGACGTGGATCGCCTCCTCGGGACAGACCTCCTGGCAGTAGCCGCAGAAGACGCAGCGGAACTCGTCGATCTCGTAGATCAGCGGGTACCGGTTGCCCTCCTCGTCCTCGCCCGGCACCAGCTTGATGCAGTTGGCCGGGCAGATCTGGGGGCAGAGCCCACAGGCCACGCACTTCGACCGCCCCTGCTCGTCGGTCATCATCCGGTGGGTTCCCCGCCAGCGGGCCGACAGGCTCCACTCGGCGGTGGACTTCTCCTCGGGGTACTGCATCGTCACCGGCTTCCGGAACATGTGCCGGAAGGTGAGCGACATCCCTTTGAGCGTTGCCCGGACGTAGCTGACGTCCCGCGCGGGACGCTGGAGCACCTTCACGCCGATGGCCATCAGCTCACCACCCCGGCGCCCGAGGCGCCCTCGAGGGAACCCTGGCTTGAACCGCCGCGCGAGGACCCCGCCACGATCGCGCCCCGGTCCAGCAGGAAGAACACCAGCCAGGCGAGCGCCAGGTTGACCCCGAACAGGGCCAGCTGGTGGACCCGCGCGGACATCCCCGGCAGCAGCCGCTCGACCGCCACGATGGCCAGGGTCATGACGATGATATAGCCGAGCGCCAGCGGGAGCATGAACTTCCAGCCCAGCGCCATCAGCTGGTCATAGCGGAAGCGCGGCAGGGTCCAGCGCACCCACATGACCACGAAGATCCCGACGAACACCTTGGCGGCCATCGCCAGCCCGGTCACCACCGTCTGGGCCAGTCCCGGGGTCTCGTCCCAGCGGGTGAACGGCACGTCCCACCCGCCGAAGAAGAGGGTCGCCAGCATGGCGCAGAACGTCATCATGTTGGCGTACTCGGCGATGAAGAACATCGAGAACTTGAAGGAGCTGTACTCGGTGTGATAGCCGGCGACCAGTTCGGACTCCGCCTCGGGGAGGTCGAAGGGGGCCCGGTTGGTCTCCGCGAATCCGGCGACCGTGAACACGAAGAACGACAGGAAGAGCGGCAGCACGAACCAGAGGCCCTGCTGCTGGGTCCGGATGATGTCGCCGAAGGTGACGTTCCCGACGAGGAGCAGGACCGGGATCAGGCTCATCCCCATGGCCACCTCGTACGAGACCATCTGGGCGCTCGAACGCAGCCCGCCGAGCAGGCTGTACTTGTTGTTCGAGGACCAGCCGGCCAGGGCGATGCCGTAGACCCCGATGGAGCTGATGGCCAGCACCCAGAGGAACCCGATCGGCAGGTCGGCGAGCTGGATCGGCATCAGGCCGTCGTGGCTGAACCGCCCCAGCAGCGGCAGGGTGAAGTCGAAGCTCACCGGCAGCGGGGAGGCCCACTGGATCACCCCGCTCATCAGCAGGGCGGGAACGAACGACAGGGCCGGCGCGAGCATGAACAGCGCCTTGCTGGCCCCTCCCGGGAGGGTCTCCTCCTTGATCAGGTTCTTGAGCCCGTCCGCGATCGGCTGCAGCAGCCCCCGCGGGCCGACCCGGTTCGGGCCGAGCCGGTCCTACATGAAGGCCGAGACCCAGCGCTCCATCAGCGTCATGTAGGCGACGCCCACCAGGGTGATCAGGAAGATCACCAGCAGCTTCACGGTCGCCAGCAGCAGGAAGCCCTTCAGGTCGGGCGTCATCGGGCGGCTCCGGCGGTCTCGAGGGTCCGGCCGGTCAGGCCCAGTTCCCCGTGGGTCAGCCCGGCGAGGGGGGGACTCGAGGCTCCCAGGGCCGCGAAGGCCTCCGCGGCCGTGCCGGGGGCGGCCCGGCCGGCCTCGCCGAGTTCCCACGCCCCCGCGGCGATCCACCAGGCCGGCTGGGCCATCCCCGGGGCGCTCCGCGCCTGCATGTAGCGCTGCACCCGGCCGTCCCGGTTCACGAAGGTCCCGTTCTCCTCCACCACCGTCGTGATCGGGAGGACCAGCTCGGCGCCGGCCAGGCGGTCGTCCTCGAGGGTGGCGAACCGCACCAGCCGGGCGCTGGCCACGGCGGCCACCTCGGCGTCATCGAGCTCGGGATCGAGCAGGATCACCAGCCCGGCCGAGCCGGCCGCCCCGATCGCCCTGGCCCAGTCCGCCGTGTATCCGGCCAGCCTGGCACCGTCGCCGTTCGGGGCCCGCTCCTTCCGGAGCGCCAGGTTCGGCACGCCCGGGAGCGGGGCCTCGTCACCCATGGGCACCTTCACCGCCGCCGTCACCGGCTTCCCGTCGAGGAGGCGCATCGTCCATCCCAGCGCCTCGGTCGAGGCCCGGCCCGAGGCAAGCACCACGACCGCACCACTGGCCTCCCCGACCAGGGCGGCAAGCCGCTCCAGCGCCGCGTCCCAGTCCGTCGCCCGGAGCCGGCCGTCCTGGCGGATCAGCGGGGCCTCGACCCGGTCGCCCCGGTTCATCCAGCGGTAGTGGCGCCGGCCG
>DASWBQ010000095.1:0-1787 GCA_036390535.1 Gemmatimonadales bacterium
GTAGCCGCCGCGCAGGATGTTGCGGGCGATCGGCCGCCCCATGTTGCCGAGCCCGATGATGCCAACCTTACGCATCTCAGCTCCCCCTCATCGGGCTGCCGCGCCGAACCCGCGGCGGCGCGGCGTCGGAGCGACACTTAGCATAGTGCGGCATGCTGATAACGTCAACACACCGCCCTCGGCTGCAGACATTTGGAGATAAGCTCATCGGGTTGTCGGCGTGCCAGGCAGCGGGAGCAGGCTGTCACGCGGGGGGTGTCCGAGGATGGCTAACAACTCCTCGAGCGAGAAGGCGGCGAAGCGGCCCTGGAGGTAGATGACGGCGGGCGCCGGGCCGAGCGCGGCGTGATGGGCGCGGCGAAGCCGACGGATGGCGCGGCCGGCGCGGGTAGCGCCCTGGCGGGTGCGGTAGAGCTGGGCGGTGTTGAAGGCGAGGCAGGTCAGGGTCAGCCGGGCCAGGGCGACGGCGGGCTCGCGGCCCCAGCGTTGGCGTTCGAGCTCCCAGCCTTCCTTGAGCTCACGGAACTGGTCGTTCTCGATGTGCCAGCGCGGACGGTAGGCTTGATAGGCGGCGAAGCCGGAGGGCCAGGGGCGGGTACTGACCAGCGCGAGGGGCGGCTCAGCGGTCGACGCCGATGGGGGCGGCGCGCCCGCGACGGAGGTGTCGGGCGTGGCGTCGCGGATGAAGCCCACCCAGAGGGTGGGATCCGTCGCCCCGTGGTCGGCGGCCGCGTCGATGAAGCTCGCCCAGAGTCGGAGATCCCCGGCCGCCGCCGACTCCACCGTCCGGAGGGCCTTGTGGCCCTGCACCGTCCGGGTGTACCGGTGCCGCGTCCAGCCCTGCCCATCGAGCCCCACGGCGACCTGGGCCTCGGCGTACAGCCGTCGATCCGCGGGCAGGCGTACCAGCGCATCGATCCCTTTGGCGTGCTTCAGCCAGGCCAGGAGCGGTCCATCCGCATACAGGGCGTCGGCCAGGAGCAGGCGGATGCAGCCGTCGCCACCGGCCGCCAGCACCTGCTCGATCAGGGCACGCGTGACCGACGCCTCACGGCCCTTCTCCGAGGCCGCCCCTTCCAGGAGGCGCCAGGCCACCGCGATCGGGCGCTCCGCCGAGACGCACACCAGCGAGACCAGACGGAGGTCCGGGCCGATCCCCGAGCCATCGATCGCGTAGACCGTGCCCCGCACCAGGCCCCGCTCATACAGCGCCCGCACCCCCCGATGCTGGAGCGCCGCCCACTCCTCGGCCGGTACCCGCCGCAGCATGTCCCGCAGCGTGTCGGGGTGGCAGGGCAGCGACTCGACCCGCCGCCCGTCAGGATGCCGATGCCGCCCATTCGCCCCCGAGCGGATCTCGACCGGGCTCCAGCCCAGCCGCAACAAGAGCGCCGGCTCCCGGAACAACACCTCCGTCGCCCCGCTCAGCGACCCCTCCGGCAAGAACGGCAGGGCCGCCAGGGTCCGCAGCAACGACTCGTCCGCTACCCCAGCACGCTTCCGAGTGACCGCCACTTCGCCCACCGCATCGAGGATCCCCAGCTCCTCGTGCAGCGCCAGCAGCCCGTCCAGCACCCCGGCACCCAACGGCGTCGCCAGGTCCGGACGCTCCCCTCGCCGCAGCGCCGCCTCCACGACGGCCCGATCCTGCCGATACCACACCCGCTCCATCCCCGCACCTCACTGTGCGGCTTACCATAAGCCTGGCGCCCGCCTTATCTCCAAACGTCTGGATCCTGCATCGGCCATACGAGCGCACTGTTCCCGTGGAGTACGCTCACTATCTC
>DASWBQ010000096.1:0-2746 GCA_036390535.1 Gemmatimonadales bacterium
CCAGGAGCTGACCGGCCAAAGCCAGCGTCGGCTGGCGGAGCTGAAGCGGCAACTCGACGATCGTTCTGAACAGCTGGCGGTGGCGACCGACACCATCGGGCCGGCGCCGGAACGCCCGGCCGCGGACACCACCGTGGCGCGCCCGCCGGCACCCCAGGGGGTCCCGACCCCCGATCAGCTCTACCAGGCTTCCCTCCAGGAGTTGCGGCGCGGATCCCTCGGGGCGGCGCGGGCCGGGTTCCGGGAGTTCCTGAGGACCTATCCGACCCATGCGCAGGTGCCCGACGCGATCTACTTCGTCGGGGAGACCTTCGCCGTCGACCAGCCGGACTCCGCCGCGGCGTACTACCGTCAGGTGGCCGAACGGCATCCGGCGTCCGAGCGGGCGCCCACCGCACTCTACAAGACGGCCCTCCTGGCGGAGCGGGGGGGCAACCGGTCCGGCGCGCGCGCCATCTATCAGCAGGTGATCCAGCAGTACCCTCGGTCGCGTGAAGCGGAGCTGGCCCGCGACCGGATGGCCAACCTCCGCCCCTGAGGGCGGCGCCCAGGATGCGCCCGACGGCCGGCGAGATGCCCTTCCTCGAGCACCTCGAGGAACTGCGGGTCCGGATCCTCCGGACCCTTCTCGCCCTGGTGGCCGGCTTCGGCGCGGGCCTGTGGCTGGTCGACCGGTTCGCGCTCATCGTCCTTCTCAAGGCGCCGATCGCGCCCTTCCTCCCGGACGGGAAGCTCACCGTTCTCAGCCCGACCGACCCGGTGATGATCGTGCTGAAGCTGGCCTTCGTGGTCGGCCTGGTGCTCGCCTCCCCGATCCTCCTCTGGCAGCTCTGGGCCTTCTTGGCGCCGGCGCTCTACGAGAAGGAGAAGAAGGCGATCGTCCCCGCCCTCTTCGCCGGGTTCGGCCTCTTCCTCGGAGGGGCGGCGTTCGCCTGGGCGTTCATCGTCCCCAAGGCGCTTCAGGTCCTGCTCAGCTTTCAGCCGGACGCCTTCAATACGATGATCACCTACGAGGCCTACTTCGGCTTCGTCATGCAGATCGTCCTGGCGATGGGGCTCTCCTCGGAGCTGCCCCTCCTGATGATCATCCTCGCGGCCCTGGGCCTGGCGACGCCGGCGACCTTCGGCCGGTTTCGCCGGATCGCGATCGTGCTCTCCTTCGTCGCCGGGGCCTTCCTCTCGCCCGGCGCCGACATCTTCTCGATGCTGATGATGACCGTGCCCCTCGTCCTCCTCTACGAGGTGGGCATCGCCGGCGCGGTGGTCATCCACCGCCGGCAGCTGCGCCGGGCCACGGCCGCGGGAGCCGTCCTGCTGGCGCTGGCGCTGCCGTCGGCCCGGCTCGAAGGCCAGATGGTGCCGCTCACCGCCCAGCGGGACACGCTGCCCCGGCAGGGGCCGACCCGGGCGGACAGCGCCACGGCCAAGCGGCTGGGCCTCCCGACGGCTCCCAGCCGCCAGTTTTCGCCTCCGGACTCGGTGGTGGCGGCGCTGCTCGACCTGCCGGGCTACGAGTACACCCGCTACCTCGCCGACACGGCCGTCGTGTTCGCCATCGAGCGCCGGCTCCGGCTGGCGGGACACGCCATGACGGAGCGGCTGGGGACCGTCATGGAGGCCGAGGTCATCGAGTACCAGGAGGTCCGGGGCGACCTGATCGCCACCGGGGAGCCGCGGCTGTTCGACAAGGGATCGATCCTCGTAGGGCAGCGGATCCGCTACGATACCCGGGAGGAGCGCGGCGTGGTGGAGGAGGCCCTGACCCGGTTCGACGAGATGGGCGCCAACTGGTTCGTCCGCGGCAACCTGGCGGCCGACTCGAGTTCCCGCCGCCTCTACGCCGCCTCCGGCGAGATCACCAGCTGTGACCTCCCCACGGCGCACTACCACTTCGCCACGAAGCAGGTGAAGTGGATGTCGAAATCGATGCTCATCGCCCGGCCGGCGGTGCTCTACGTCCGCGACGTGCCCGTGGCCTGGATCCCGTTCATCTTCCAGGAGACCAAGCCCGGTCGCCGATCCGGCATCCTGGTGCCCCAGTTCGGCTTCAACGACATCGTCCGCCCCAGTTCCGGCTACAGCCGCCAGGTGACCGATGCCGGGTACTACTGGGCGCCCAACGACTACCTCGATGCCGCCGCGCGCTTCGACTGGTACTCCGGCCGCTATTTCCGCTGGAGCGTCACCACCCAGTACAAGTGGCTCGACCGGTTCGTCACCGGCTCCTTCCAGTACAGTTCGCAGCAGGAGAATACCGGCGCTGTCGCCAATTCGATCCGGTGGTCCCACCAGCAGTACTTCGGCATCACCACCAGCCTCGCGGTCAACCTGAATCTCACCAGCAACTCCAGCGTGATCAGCAACAACGCGCTGGACCCGCTGCTCAACACCCAGCAGCTCTCCAGCGACATCAATCTGTCGCGCCGCTTCAGCTGGGGGCAGGTGACTCTCGGCGGGCGCCGCCGCCAGACGCTGGGTGACGACCAGGTGTCCCAGTCGCTCCCGTCGCTGACCATCACGCCGGCCCCGATCGACATCGGGTCGTCGATCACCTGGTCGCCGACGTTCGCGATGACCAACGACCTCTCCATCCAGCCGCGGCGGTACCTGGTCATTCCCCAGATGGGCGGCGCGGTCGACTCGATCGCGATCCAGCCGGAACAGCGGCTGACCACCATGAACCTCGATACCCCGTTCCGGTTCGGCAGCTTCAACTGGCGAAACGCCCTCTCGCTGAGCGACGGGA
>DASWBQ010000097.1:0-2862 GCA_036390535.1 Gemmatimonadales bacterium
CTCGACAACGGCGTCAGCCTGAGCCCGTACGTCCAGCCGACCCTCGCCTTCGCCTTTGGCGACACCGGCGAGAACGTGCTGGTCAGCCTGGGGATCGGGCTCGACTTCAAGCTGAGCAACCGGCTCGACCTCCGGCTCAGTGGCGGCATCGGTGACATCGATGGAATCGCCATCGGGCTCTCGTGGGTGAAGTAGGCCGGTTCGCGGGCGTCATAGTAGTGCTGGTCCTGGTCGCCGCCACCGCACCGCTGGCGGCCCAGGCGCCCATGGTGCCCCTGCATGGCGGCCCGATCGAGGCCGGTGCCGAGCTGGCGGTGACGGTGGGCTTCAACGACGATGACGTCCCCGAGCTCCGGGGCACCAGCTACTCCGGGAGCTTCGGGTACGGCTTCGGCCGGGTGGGGCTGTCGGCCACCGCCGGGGCCTTCGCCGCCGAGGCGGGCCGGAGCCGCCTGACTCTGGGCGCCCTGGCGACGGTGCATCTCTACGGCGACGGGGTCACCACCCCCCTCACCCTCGGCCTTTTCGGCGGGATGGGCTGGCTGGCGGAGTCCGACCTCCTCGACGACACCGTCCGGCACTTCCCGGTCGGGGCCACGGCCGCGCTGACGATCGCAACGCCGGTACTCTCGATCCGGCCCTGGCTGTCGCCCCGGCTTGACGTCGTCTCGTGTGATCCGCCCAGCACCCAGGACGTCACGGCCCTCTGCTGGGACGATGGGAGCAGGTTCGGGCTCTCGGGCGGCATCGACCTCCGGTTCCCCAAGGGGTTCGCCCTCCGGGCCCTGTCGGACTACGTGGACGGCGGGTCACCTTTCGTTGGCGTCGGCGCCGCGTATTCTTTCTAGCTCACCTCCGGACCGGAACCCCGTGCGACTTCACCTCGCTCCGCTCGCCCTCTGCTCGCTGCTGGCCGCCGGCTGCGTCCAGACCTTCGACGCCACCACGCTCGGCGTGCCGGTGACGATGGCCAGCCCGCTCGACCAGCCGCCCGACGGCGAGCGGTTCAAGGTCAACGACGGGACGATGCACGCCTTCTGGGGCCTGCTGCCGCTCTCCCAGGCGGACCTGGAGAAGACGCTGACGTCACAGCTGGTCGGAGGCAAGGCGGTGCAGGACCTGAAGATCACGGTCCGAAGCCGCTGGTTCGACATCCTCACCACGGTCATCACCGTCGGCCTCCTGACCCCGAGAACGGTGACGTTCGAAGGGGTGGTGACTGGCGGACCGAATGCGGGGGTGGGGCAGCCGCCGAAGTAGGGAGGGAACAGGAATCAGGAAACAGCAAACAGGGAACAGGGAGCCGCCGACCCTGTTCCCTGTTCCCTGTTCCGGGTTCACTGTTCCCCGTTCACTGGGTTCTGAGCAGACGCTCGACCATCGCGGCTTGCCGGTCGGCCGCCCCCAGCCCTGCCTTCACCACGGCCAGGGCGGCCGCTCCGGCGCGGCGCCGAGCGGCTTTGTCGGCCAGCCAGCTTCGCCAGAGGGCGGTCAGCCGGGAGGCCGGTGCGTGAGAGCGGGGGGGGAGGGCGACCGCCGCCCCGGCCTCGAGCAGGAGGCCCGCTTCGCGACTGTTGCTCCACCACGGGCCGAACACCACCGGCAGGCCCCAGGCCGCCGGCTCGAGCGCCGAGTGCAGGCCGGCCTGCCCGAACCCCCCCCCGACGTAAGCCACGGCCCCTCCACCGTAGATCCGGGCCAGCACGCCGACCCGGTCGACGAGCAGGAAGGGTTCGGGGTCCGTCGCGCGGCCCATGCGAACCGGCGCCGGGACGCCGAACCGCGCCGCCTTCCGCTCGACGCCGGTCAGGTGCGCCTCGGTGGGCTCGTGAGGCGCCAGGATCAGGCGGGCCGCGGGGTGAGTGCGGTGCACCGCCGCGAACGCCTCGAGCAGGACTGCCTCATCGAATGGCCAGGTCGAGCCCGCCACCAGGGTGGGTGCTCCACGACCCCAGGCAAGGAGGGGCTCCTCGGGTGAGACCGCCGCCACGGTTTCGGCAACGCTGTCGAAGCGCGGGTCACCGAGGACCTCGATTCGACTGGCGGGGACGCCGAGGAGGGCAAGCCGCCCGGCGTCCTCGGCGGCGATCGCGCCGGCGGCGCGCACCGTGGCGTAGCCCGGATGGGTCAGGGTCCGCTCCGGCCAGCGGATCCGCCCGCTCACGGGACTCACGGTCGCGGCGATGATGGCCACCGCCGTGCCCCGCGCGGCGGCCCGGGTGGCGAGCTCAGGCCAGAGGTCCAGCTTGCTGAAGACCAGTGCGCTGGGCTCGAGTGCGGTCAGCACCGAATCCACCGTGCCCGGGAGATCGTAGGGGAGATAGTCGGCACAATCGGCGGGCGCGTTGCCCGCCAGCCGTTCCGCGGAGGGGCTGAAATGGGTGTAGAGGACCTGCCAGTCGGGGTGACAGGCGCGGAGGCGGCCGAGGACCGCGATCGCCTGGAGACCTTCGCCCACCGAGGACGCGTGCACCCAGAGGAGCGGACGGTTGCGGTCGCGGTGGGCGGCGGCCCAGGTCTTGAGCCGTTCCGCCGCACCCGCACGGCCCCGGTGGCCCGCGCCGATCTTGGCGTTGAACGGCGCGACCAGTGGCACGGCCGCTACGGCGGTCCGGGCGAGGATTCGGTAGGCGAGGGAGGTCCGATGCGGCACGGAGGTAAGATAGGGCGGGCGGGGCCGGCGGGGCGGGAGAGGTCGGTGGCTCCGATGAACACCCCATGAAGGCCCCCAGGCCCGCCGGCTATCTGGCATCCACCCGGGCGCCGCGCTACAGCATTCTCTTCGCGCTGCCGCTGCTGCTGGCCTACGAGGCGCTCGCCTGGGGCCTGGGGCAGGGCGAGGTGGCGGCCGTACGGAACGGC
>DASWBQ010000098.1:0-2643 GCA_036390535.1 Gemmatimonadales bacterium
CCGGAGATGCTCGCCAATATCGACATCCTGCTGGTGGACCTGCAGGACGTAGGGGCTCGCTACTTCACCTGGCTCGGGACGACGGTCGAGGTGATGCGGGCGGCGGGACGGCAGGGGATCCCGGTCTTGGTCCTCGACCGACCCAACCCGATCGGGGGGGCGGTGGCCGGAAACATCCTCGACACGGCGTTCGCATCGATGGTGGGCCGGCTGGCCATGCCCATGCGGCACGGGCTGACCCTGGGGGAACTCGCCCTCCTGGCGCGGCGCGACCTGGGCCTGAGCGTGAGCGTCACCGTGGTGCCGGCCGGGGAATGGCACCGCGACCTGACGTGGGACCGCACCGGGATCCCGTTCCTCCCGCCGAGTCCCAACCTTCGCGATCTCGAGGCGCTCTACCACTATCCCGGGTCCTGTCTTTTTGAGGGGACCAACCTGTCGGTCGGCCGCGGTACCGACCGCCCCTTCCACCAGGTGGGCGCTCCCTGGGTCGACACCGCCGCTGTTCTGCGTCGCCTGCGCGGCGCCGGCCTCCCCGGAGTGCGTTTCGAGGGGACGACCTTCACGCCCCGCCGCCCCGGTGACGACAAGTACGCGGACACCACCGTCGTCGGGGTGCGGCTCGTCCTGACGGATGCGGCACGCTACGACCCCGTGCGGGTCAGTCTGGAGATGCTCGCCGCCCTTCGCGCGGTCCACCCCGACCAATTCCGGTTCTCGCCCCGGCAGTTCGACCGCCTCGCAGGCGGAACGCGACTCCGGGAAGCGCTCCAGGCGGGGACCCTCCCCGCCGAGATCCTCGCGGGCTGGAAGCCGGGGCTGGCCGCTTTCGAGCGCCGGGTCGAGCCCTTCCGGCTGTATCGCTGAGGGCCCCCAAGGGCCGCCGCCGCGATTGCCGAGGCCGCGGCCGCCGGGTATCTTTGGAAGTTCCTTAAGTCGTGGGCTTCATTCACATTCCGCTCCACGGGCGGAAAGGAACCCCGGCCCGACGTGCAGCTCACTTCAGCGGTCCAGCAGGGGTACAAGACGGCGACCCGGCCGATCACGCAGTCGCTGATCCGTGCAGGGGTGACACCTAACGCGATCACCACCTTCGCCGCCATCGTGGTGCTGGTTTCCGCCGTGGCGTTCGGGCTCGGGTGGATCAGGCTCGGTGGTGCCCTCCTCCTCTTCAGCGGCGTGCTCGACACCCTCGATGGCGATGTCGCGCGCGCCGCGGGCCAGGCAACCAAGTTCGGCGCCTTCTACGACTCGACCCTCGACCGGCTCGGGGACGGGGTGACCTTCATCGGGATCGCCACCTACTTCCTGACCACACCGGGTACCCGCTACCCGGTCCTCGGCGCGGTCCTGTGCATGGTCGCGATTCTCTCGTCGGTGCTGGTGTCGTATGCCCGGGCCCGCGCCGAGGGGCTGGGCCTCGACTGCAAGGTCGGCCTGGTCCAGCGGGCGGAGCGGATCCTCCTCATCGGCCTCCCGGCGTCCTTTCTCGGGGCTGGGCCGGGTGGCATGATCCTGCAGGTCATTGTCGCTCTTCTTGCGCTGGGATCGACCATCACGGTCATCCAGCGCTTTCTCTATGTCCGCCAGGTGGCCGACGTGCTGCCCGGCGGGGGAAAGGCGTAACCCGTGTCCCAGAAGTTCACTGGTCAGGTCGCCCCGGCGACCGGCAAGCTCGGTGTCCTCTGTGTCGGCCTCGGTGCCGTCACCACAACCTTCTTCGCCGGGGTGGAGAATGCCCGCCGCGGTCTGGCCCAGCCGTTCGGCGCGCTCACCCAGATGGGGACCATCCGTCTCGGCAAGCGGACCGAGCATCGGGCGCCGCTGATCAAGGAGTTCGTCCCGCTGGCCGACCTGAAGGACCTCGTCCTCGGGGCATGGGACCCGATCCCGGACAACGCCTATGAGGCCGCCCGGAAGGCCGGCGTGCTCGACCGCCACGAGCACCTCGACCCGATCGCCGACTTCCTCAAGGGGATCGTCCCGATGCCGGCGGTCTTCGACCAGCAGTACGTCAAGCGGCTGCAGGGCACCAACGTCAAGCAGGGGAAGACCAAGCGGGAGCTGGCCGAGGCCCTCCGCCAGGACATCCGGGACTTCAAGGCGAAGCACGGGCTCGCCCGGGTCGTGATCGTCTGGTGCGCCTCGACCGAGGTGTTCATCGCTCCCGGCCCCGTGCACCAGACCCTCGAGACCTTCGAGAAGGGGATGGACGCCAACGACCCGGCCATCGCGCCCTCGATGCTGTACGCCTGGGCGGCGGTGATGGAGGGCGTGCCCTTCATGAACGGGGCGCCGAACCTCTGCTGCGACGTCCCGGCCATCGAGAAGCTGGCCGTCGACCGCGGGGTTCCGATCGGCGGCAAGGACTTCAAGACTGGGCAGACCATGCTCAAGACCGTCCTCGCCCCGATGTTCAAGGCGAGGCTGCTCGGCGTCGCGGGGTGGTACTCCACCAACATCCTGGGCAACCGGGACGGCGAGGTTCTCGACGATCCGGAGAGCTTCAAGACCAAGGAGGAGTCGAAGCTCGGCGTCCTCGAGCACATCCTTCAGCCGCAGCTCTATCCGCAGCTGTACGGGAACATCTACCACAAGGTCCGGATCAACTACTACCCCCCGCGCGGCGACAACAAGGAGGGG
>DASWBQ010000099.1:0-6123 GCA_036390535.1 Gemmatimonadales bacterium
TGGCCGGGTTCGAGCAGCGCGAACAGGGTGTTGCTCACCGCGGCCATCCCGGTGGCAAAGCTGGTGGAGGCCTCGGCGCCCTCCAGCAGCCGCACCTTCTCCTCGAAGACCGCCACCGTCGGGTTGGTGTTCCGGCTGTAGATGTGGCCCGGGGCGCGTCCCAGGGCCACGTCCATCCACTCGTCGAGGTCGCGGTAACCGAACGAAGCGCTCTGGACGATCGGGAGCTGGGTGGCACGCTCCCAGAAGCTCTTGTCGAGTTCCCCTCCCCAGACGGCCAGGGTGGCGGGGGAGGGACGGGGGGCATCGGGCATCGGGCAGCTCGGAGGCGCGGGTCAGCTGCAAACTAAGCCCCTCTGCCCATGGCCGAATTCCCCGATCGACCGTAATTTCGCCGGATCCCTCAACCTCCTGGACTCCGAGGATTTCATGCTCCGTGCCTGCCCGAAGCTGTTCAGCGTCGCCCTCCTCCTGATCGCCGCCTGCGGCGAGCGGCCTGCCCCGGAGGCCCAGCCGGCGGAGGCGGCGTGGACCGACACCTCTCCCCACACCAGCGGCTTCATTACCGCCAACGGCATCCGGTCGCACTACCTCGACTGGGGCGGCACGGGCCCCAGCCTGATCCTGATTCACGGCTACGGCGACAACCCGCACGTGTTCGATGATCTGGTCCCCGCGCTCGGCGGCCAGTTCCGGATTGTGGCCTATGCCCGGCGGGGCCACGGCCAGTCCGGCAAGGAAGGGCCATTCGACCTCGCCACCCTCACCGAGGACCTTCGCGTCCTGATGGACAGCCTGGGCATTGCCAAGGCGCATCTCGCCGGGTGGTCCATGGGGGGCAACGAAATCACGGCGATGGCCGGGAAGTACCCCGAGCGGGTGGACCGGATCGTCTACCTCGACGCCGGCTACGATTGGTCGGACCCTGACGTCGTGGCGGCCTTCGGAACCCTGCCCGTCAGCATCACGGCGGGCGGGTCGGACCTGGCCTCGCTAGACGCGTACATCGCCTGGCAGACGGCCAACTGGCTCCCCGCGGTGGCCGACCGATCACGCCTCGAGGCCTATTTCCGCGACATGGTGGAGATCCAGCCGGATGGGAGCGTCCGCTCGGTGATGAGCGATAGCGTTACGGCCGGACTGTGGACGTCGCTGACCACCGAACCGCGCAACTACGCGGCGGTCCGGGCGCCGGCCCTCTCGATCTACTCGGAGACCTTCTTCGACGGAGTGAACGGCGACTCGGCCCAGGTCGCGAAGAACCGGGCCTGGGAGGAGCAGCATTTCAGGGCGTTCCGGGAGAAGTCCATGGCCCGGCTCCGGAAGGAACTCAAGGGGGTCGAGATCCTGGCCGTCCCGGGCACCCACGCCGATTTCGTCTTCACTTCCCGCGACCAGGTCGCCGAGGCGATGGTGCGGTTCCTGACGGCGGCCCGGCCCTGAGGGCGCCGGTGCTGGCGAGCGGACGGCTGTGCACGGCCGTCACCCTCCTGTTCGCCGCAGGCACAGCCTGCCGCGAACAGGTGCCCGCCGGCCAGCCCCTTGCCGCTTCGGGAACGGCGCGCTGGTGCGATGTGATTCCCCGTCCTGCCAACAGCGCCCTTCCCCGCGTCGAAGTTGCGTCGGACTGGTTCGATGTCCGCCAGGTGGAGCCCGGTGTCTACGCCATCCTCGAGCCGAGCCAGTTCCAGGAGGTGGTCTCCTACCTGATCGTCGGGACAGCCAAAGCGCTGCTCTTCGACACCGGGCTCGGGATGATGCCGATCCGTCCCGTGGTAGAACGGCTGACGCTCCTGCCGGTCGAGGTGCTGAACTCGCACACCCATTACGACCACACGGGAGGGAACGCGGAATTCGACCGGATCCTCGCGCTGGGCACGCCGTACACCCGCGCCAACATGGCGGGGTTCCCGCACCCCGACCTGGCGGGCGAGGTTGCCCCGGAGAGCTTCTGCCATGGACTGCCGGCCGGCCTCGACACGGCGGCGTATCACACCCGTGCCTGGTCGCCGGCGCGCACCGTCGCCGACGGCGACACCGTGGACCTTGGCGGGCGGGTGCTCGAGATCCTGCAGGTGCCCGGCCACACGCCGGACGCAGTCGCGCTGCTCGACCGGGAACATGGTCTCCTCTGGACCGGCGACAGCTACTACGAGGGGACCCTCTGGCTCTACGTCCCGGAGACCGACCTCGACGCCTACGACAGCAGCATGGCCCGGCTGGCCGCACTGGCCCCGTCGCTCAAGCGCCTGCTCCCGGCCCACAACACCGCCACCGCCGAGCCGGCGCGCCTCGGCCAGGCGCTCGCTGCCGTCCGTCAGGTCCGGGCTGGAGGCCTCACGGGAGAGGAACAGCCGAACGGGCGGGTGGTCTTTCCCTTCGATGGATTCTCGGTGCTGACCTCCCGGTCCCTGCTGGATGGGCAGGCGGGGGACCGGGACCGCGGGGGCTCCGGCCTTACGACCTGGCCGGACTGACGGGACGGGTGCGGGGATAGTCCATGTAGTGGGCCGTCTCGTCGGCCACGGCGCGCCCGCACAGGGACTCCACGACGGCCAGCGCCATGTCGATCCCCGCCGACACCCCGGCTGAGGTGATGATCCCGTCCTCGACCACCCTGAGATCCGGCTCGACCCGGATGGTCGGGTCGACCTCGGCCAGCAGTGCCAGGGCGCCCCAGTGCGTGGTGGCTCGCCGGCCGGCAAGCAGTCCCACGCGTGCCAGCAGCAGGGCGCCGGTGCAGACGGAGGTTACCCGCTGCGCGGCCCCCGCGGTCTGGCGGATCCAGGCCAGGACGGCCTCGTTGCGCAGCAGCGCGCGCGTGCCGAAGCCGCCGGGAACCACCAGCAGGTCGATCGGTGGCGCCGAGGCGAAGTCGACATCCGGCACCACCCGCAGGCCACCGGTGGCGGTAACCGGAGCGGCGGTTGCCGCCACCGTGAGCACCTCGAACGGCGCCGAATCATTGGACCGACGCGACTCGACTCCCGGAATCAGCCTGGTGCGGGAGAAGACCTCGTAGGGGCCGGCGAAGTCGAGGACCTCGACCTCGTCGAAGAGCATGATCCCGACCCTGGTCGTCTTCATGGAAAGGCCTCCGATGCCCTGCGCGTGGTGATAGTTAACCGATCGCCCCTGGTCTGACAGCGGCAGGTTCAGTCACGAATCACCGAATGCACCACCCGCCGGGTGTCCTCGAAGACAGGGTAGATCCGATAGGGCACGACCTGGGCCCAGACCATACCGGCGATCGCGCTGACCGGATCGACCCAGACGAACAGGTTCGCTGCTCCGGACATCCAGTACAGGCCATCGTGCCCGCCACCGCCGACCGCGCGGATGTCCGGCGCCACCATCAGCTGAAATCCCGTGGCCCACCCGGGGCCCTGAACCGAAGCAACCCGGGCGGTATTCCCGACACGGTGGGCGGCGGTCACGGAGTCCACCGTCGCAGGCCGCAGCAATCGGACACCGCCCAGCTCGCCCCGGTTCGCGAGCATCTGGAGAAACCGAATGTAGTCGGCTGGGGTCGAGACCAGCCCGCCACCCCCGGACAGGAATCTGGTCTCGGCGCGGTGAGCCAGGGGCCTTGCCCAGTTGCTGGTGGAATCGCCCGGATCGGCCACCTGGGGAGGACGGCCCGAACCCACACTGTAGAGCGTCGGATACCGCCGCAGCTTGGCCACGTCGAACTGGAACGCGGTCTCGTGCATCCCCAGCGGCTGGAAGATCCGGTGCCGGAAGAACTGGTCGAGCGGCATGCCGCCCACCACCTCGACGATCCTGCCAAGTACGTCCGTCTGGAATCCATAGGCGAGGGAATCGCCGGGGTCGCCCAGCAGAGGCAAGTTCGCCAGCTGTTCGATGAGATCGTCGAGGCTGCTCGCACGTGCAAAGAGGTTCGCCGACGCCAGGATGGAGTCCACCGGTGTCCTGATACCGAGCGTCCCGTAGGTCATCCCGGAGGCGAACGTCAGCAGGTGCCGGATCGTGAGCGGACGCCGTGGCAGGCGCGCCTTCCCGGGACCATCGTACACGCCCAGCCGTGCGAACGCCGGCACGTACTTCTGGACCGGATCGTCCAGGCCCAGTTTTCCCTCCTCCCACAGCATCATGATGGCGACCGCCGTGATCGGCTTCGTGATCGAGTAGATCCGGAAGACGTCGTTCCGATCGAGTGCGTCTCCCCGTGCCACGTCACGCACGCCGGCCGTCTTCCAGTAGCCGATCTTCCCATCGCGGGCCAGCATCAACATCAGCGCCGGGAACCGGTCCGGAGCCGTGTATCGGGCCATCAGGGAATCCAGCGCTCGGACTCCCGCTGACGAAAGTCCGATTTCAGCTGGGGCCACCTCAGGCAGCGCCTGGGCACGGGCTGGAAGGGGCAGCAGGCAGGCCAGCGCGACAATGAGGATGCGGGCCATGGCGGAGGCTCCGGTGGAGAAGGACGTCTCAATGTAGGATTCCACCGTCAGCGGAGAGTCATCTGGATGTCAGCCGATGGCTTGAGGCCCGTTCCGGGCTAACTTCAAGCGGTCTCCCCGGCATCGCCCGTTCCGGCCCATCCCTCACTTCTCACTTTTCACGCAGTCATGACCCGACGCCTCGTCCTTCTCGGCCTCGCCCTCGCCCTCGCCCTGCCGGCCACCGCCCAGGCCCCCGCCCGGCGCGGCTTCCAGACCGGTGACCTCTACCGGCTCAAGACCCTCCGCGACCCCCGGATTTCGCCTGACGGCGAATGGGTCGCCTACACCGTCACCCAACCCGACTCCGCCAAGGACAAGTCGAACACCGACGTCTGGATGGCGAAGTGGGACGGCTCCCGGAATATCCGGCTCACCTCGTCCCCGGACGGGGAGTCCTCCCCCCGCTGGTCACCCGACAACCGGTACCTTGCCTTCACCTCCGGCCGGGGCGACGACAACAAGCTCGGCGCCCAGATCTGGCTGCTCGACCGCGCCGGCGGCGAGGCCCAGAAGCTGACCTCCATCCGGGGCGGTGTCTCATCGTACGCCTGGGCACCCGACAGCAAGCGGCTCGTGGTGGTCTCGAAGGAGACCGACCCCGACACCACCACCAAGAAGACGCCCAAGCCGATCGTCATCGACCGGTACCATTTCAAGCAGGACGGCGACGGATACCTCGATGCCAAGAAGGAGCAGCTCTGGCTGGTGGACGTTGCCACCGGCAAGGCGGAGCAGCTGACCACCGGGCCCTGGGACGTCGCCGACCCCCAGTGGTCCCCCGACGGAACCCGCATCGCCTTCGTCAGCAACCGGACCCCCGATCCCGATCGCAGCACCAACGACGACATCTGGGTCATCGACGCGAAGCCCGGCGCCACGCCAGTCGCCGTCACCACCAGTCCCAGCCGCGACTGGGAGCCCCGCTGGTCCCCGGACGGCCGCTCCATCGCCTACACCACCTGGCGCGACCCGAAGTTCTATTTCTACAACCTCGAGCGGGTCATGGTGATCCCGGCCGCAGGCGGGACGCCGCGCGAGATCGCCCCGGCCCTCGACCGGAACCTCGGCAACTACACCTGGACCACCGACGGCCGGGCGCTCCACGCCCTCCTCGAGGACGACCGCGCCGTGCACCTGGTGCGGGTTGACCTTGCCTCCGGCTCCGTGACTCGCCTTCTGGACGGCCGCCGCACGGTGTCGGCCTTCTCGGTGGCGCCGGGCGGCCGGGTCGCGATCCTCGACGGCGACGCCGCCCGGCCCAGCGAAATCTTCGCGCTCGACGGCGCCACCCCCCGGCCGCTCTCGAAACAGAACGACGAGTGGCTCGCCGGCATCGCCGTCGGCGCTGCCCGCGATATCTCCGGCAAGGCCCCCGACGGTACCGTCATCAATGCGGTGATGGTGACCCCGGTCGGGTACCAGCCGGGCACCAGGGTGCCCGCCTTCCTCTACATCCATGGCGGGCCGACCTCCCAGTCTCAGCACGAGTTCAACCCCACCGCCCAGCTCTTCGCGGCCAACGGGTACGCCGTGGTGATGCCCAACTACCGCGGCAGCACCGGCCGGGGCGAGGCCTTCACCCGGGCGATCTACGCCGACTGGGGCGGGTTCGAGGTGGTGGACGTCCTCGCCACCATCGACGAGGCGGTCCGCCTCG
>DASWBQ010000100.1:0-1570 GCA_036390535.1 Gemmatimonadales bacterium
CAGCATCCAGACGCTCCGGTTCATCCCCGGGGAGGAAACGATCCTGACCCTCGCGGTGCCGCCGCTCCGGGATTTCGTGCGGGTCTTCTGCCCAGGAGGACAACGGGACGGCGCCGGGCTGCTCGGCATCACCGTCTCAGAGGGGGAGCCCGCCGCGGGCCTGGTGGTTAGCCTGAGCTGGGTCGCGCCGGTGGGGGCGCGGGCGGTACAGCAACGCAGCGCGGAGATCCGGAGCGAGGCCCGCGGGATCTACGCCTTCTGTGACCTCCCCGCCGGGCGGGTCCTGCAGGTGGAACTGAGGCGGGGCAGTGCGGTGGTCGCCAGGGACCGGGTGGAGCTTGCTCCGGGCGAGTTCAGATGGCTGGAACTCGGCAGGTGAAACTCTGCAGATGGAACTCGGCAGATGCCGCCCGTCCGCCCGTCCGTCCGTCCGCCCGTCCGCCCGTCAGACGACCACCATCGCATCGCCATAGCTGTAGAACCGGTACTTCTGCTCCACGGCGTGCCGGTAGGCGGTCCGAATCGTCTCCACCCCGGCGAAGGCGCAGACCAGCATCAGCAGGGTCGAGCGGGGCAGGTGGAAATTCGTGATCAGGTGGTCCACCACCCGGAAGCGGTAGCCCGGGGTGATGAAAAGGCGGGTTTCGCCAGGCCCGGGACGGACCCGGCCGAACTCGTCCGCGGCCGACTCCAGCGCCCGCACGACCGTGGTCCCCACCGCCCACACCCCCCGGCCAGCTGCCTTCGTCTCCGCGATGGCCTCGGCCAGCGCGGGCGGCACCTCGAACCGCTCGGGGTGCATCTGGTGGCCGGAGAGGTCATCGGTCTCGACCGGCTTGAAGGTGCCGGGGCCCACCTCGAGGTCCAGCGTGGCCATCCGCACTTCCTTCTGCCGGAGCGCCGCCAGGAGCGCCGGCGTGAAGTGGAGTCCCGCCGTCGGCGCCGCCACGCTGCCCTCGCGGTCGGCGTAGATCGTCTGGTAGCGGTCCTCGTCCATCTGGTCGGGGTCGCGGGCGATGTAGGGCGGCAGTGGCAGCCGGCCGTAGCGGGCGATGGCGTCCTCCGCGGTCGTGCCCACGAAACGCACCGTCCGGTTGCCGTCCTCGAGCACCTCCACCGTTTCGATCCAGATGTCCGGCGCGATCTCGACCCGCTTCCCCGGCCGCAGGGCGCTCCCCGGCTTGCCGAGCGCGACCCAGGTGCCGTCGGCGGCAGGATGGATCAGCAGCACCTCGGCGGGTGCGCCCGAGGGCCGCTTCGCCAGGAACCGGGCATGGCGGACCCGGGTGGTGTTGAGGACGAGGAGGTCCCCGGCCGGGATGAGGGAGACGATATCCGGGAACTGAAGATCGGGGAACGGCTCGCGAAGAGAGGGAGAAAGAGAGACAGGGAGAGCAGGGGATCGCCCAGGACGGCCTTCTCCCTCTCCCCTCTCTCTTGCTCTCTTCCTCTCCCTCTCGACCACCAGCAGCCGGCTCTCCCCCCGCCGCGCTGCCGGCCGCTGGGCGATCAGCTCCCCGGGCAGTTCGTAGTCGAAATCCGCCGTGCGGAGGGAGCGGTCAGGCGCCAA
>DASWBQ010000101.1:0-2596 GCA_036390535.1 Gemmatimonadales bacterium
CCGCCTCGTCACGGCAGAGGCGCCGCACCGCCAGGGTGCTGCCGTCGCTCCGCATCAGGAGGGTGTAACGGCAGCCCGTCATGATCATGCAGACGTCTCCCCAGGACCTGCAGTTGGTGCCCTGGCGCCCCGTGACGCACCCGAAGCCCTTCACGCCGAGGAAGTCATACCATTGGCACTGCTCCGAGCACCCGGCGGCGGTGGCGGCCGGCGGCGCGGCGGCGAGGACTAACATCCCGAATACAGCGGTGAGCACGAGTTACCTCCTGTGGCAGATGGACGGGCCCCGAGCGCTATGGGCGCCGGGACTCCAGTGAGTGGCGAATGCGGACGATCTGGACCAGCTCGTCCTTCCGGATGGCGGCGATCAGGTCGCCGGAGGCGGGGTGCACCCCGACCAGGTCGACAACCGTGAACCCGGGCGGGAGCCGGGCGGACGCGATCAGGCGGCCGGTGGCGGGGTCCACCGCGTCCCACCACAGTTCCTGTATCTTCCCGCCCTTGCTCCCGGTGCGGAGCATCAGCAGCAGCGACTCGCCGACCTGGAGCGCGGTCGTCGCCGTGACCACGAGGACATTGGAGTTGGAGACACTCTCGCTCGAGAGCAGCCGGGTGATCTGGTAGGCGTCATCGGTCCGGGGCGAGACCGGCGCCCGGGGTTGGAGCCGCCGGACCAGGCGTCCTTCGGTCGAGTACCGGAAGACGTCGTTGGGTATCCCCCTGACATAGAGCAGACCCCGGCCAGGGGCCGTGGCGATCCGCCCGCTGCCCCAGTATTCCCAGGTTTCCCGGGCGACGGCCGTGGGGAGCGGCCCGAAGGAGCGCTCGTGGGTCAGCTCCGTCCCCATCGAGAACAGGTGCACCGCGGAATCGGCGGAGAGCCCGGCGGTCGGCGCATAGCCGGCGATGGCCACGACCCGGTCCGACAGCGCCCGCATCCCGTTGATCTGGCGGAACTGCAGCGGCAGTAGCCAGCTCCGGACGTACTTCCCCCGCGGGTCGAGGCGCGAGAGCCGCTGGGTGCCGATGTCCAGCACCAGCAGGGAGCCATCGGGAAGCGATGTCAGCCGATAGGGCACCTCGTATTCGCCGGGACCCTGCCCTTTCCGGCCGCTCTTGAACAGCACCTTCCCGCCGCCGTCGAGGCAGACCACTTGGTGAAAGCCCATGTCGCTGGCACAGACGGACCCGTCGGGCCGCATCGCCAGGTCGGTCGCCATGCCGAGGAGGTCCGGGTCGCGGTTGAGGACCCGGATGTCGGTCATCCTCAGCGGGAATCCGGGCAACTCAGGCGGGGGGATGTCGGTGCGCGCCTGGGCCGGGCCGGGGGCCGCGGCGATCCCGGTCAGGAGGACCACCGTGAGCGCGGTGCGGAGCGGGCTGATGTGGCGATGCGGCATCGGCATGGTCCTGTGGGTGGAGACGTTCGCCCCTCGCACCCCGTGACGGGGGGAGACGTGTCGGGTACGAACACGGGGCGAAGTTTCCACGGAGCGGGCCCGTCAGCAACTGGATAATTGCACAGGCTGAGGTCCGGGGAAGCGGCCACGGAATGCCGTGGAATTCCGGTCCGCGTCGAGGGAAACGGAATCGGTCGGGGATTTCAGTGCGGGTTCAGGAGCCGGCGTAGCTTGGCGTCATGATCCTCACGGCGCCGGAGGGCGCAGCACCAGGGCCGAGCGTGTCGCCGGCCGAACTTCGGGTGCTGGCAGCGCTGGTTCAGGGCCTTTCCCAGAAGGAGATGGCGCATCGACTCGGCCTGGCGAGGACGACCGTCCAGTTCCACCTGGTGCGCCTCCGCGGGCGGCTCGGGGCACGCACCGTTCCCCAGCTGGCCGCGATGGCGGCCGCGATGGGCCTGGTGAGGCCGGCGCCACCCGCGCCGGTCATCCCGGACGGCAGGAGCGACCTCACCGGAGGTGTGCCAGGGCGGTAGATTGGGAGCTTGCGCCGGTGCGACCGAAGCCCGGCTCCACGCATCCTGACCCAGCATGACCTGTCGAGGCACTCCGTGAACCGGCTGGCACTGCTGTCCCTGACACTCCTGCTGGCCGGCCCGCGGCCCCTCGCGGGCCAGGCGCCCCAGCGGGTCACGCTCGCCGAGGCGCTCGCCCTCGCCACCCGGGTGGACCCGGCCGTGGTGCAGGCGCAGGGCACGCTCCGCACCGCCGGCATCGGCGTCCGGGCCGCCAAGGGCGCCTACATCCCCTCGCTCAGCGGCAACGCCTCCGGCGGCAGCTCGTTCAGCGAGGGCCCGGCCCGCACCGACCCGATCACCGGCCAGGTCATCGCCGGCGACACCAAGAGCCAGAGCGTCAGCATGGGGCTGAGCTCGGAACTCGACATCTTCGCCGGGTTCCGCCGCACCGGCGACCTCCGCTCCGCCCAGGGCCGCGAGGACGCCGCCCAGGCCAACCTCGACGACGCCGTCGCCCAGGCCACCCTCCGCACCTCCAACGAGTTCTTCGGCGCCCTCGCCTACCGCGAACTGGTCGCCGTCCGGCAGGAAGGCGTCCGCCGCGCCGAGGAGCAGCTCGCCGTCGCCGTGGCCAAGCTGCAGACCCGCGCCGCCAACGTGGCCGACTCGCTCCGCGCA
>DASWBQ010000102.1:0-4497 GCA_036390535.1 Gemmatimonadales bacterium
GCGAGCGCCGGCAGGAAGGTCAGCAAGGCCAGGCCGAGACCGGCGAGCATGGCGCTGAGTTCCGCCCAGGCGTTGACGCGCCACCAGAACCAACGGAGCAGCAGCACCAGGCCCGGCCCGTTGCCGATCAGGATCAGCGTCCGGAAGACCGTCCCGACGTCCTCCATGAAGAACGAGATCGTCGCGGCGACCACCGTGATCAGCACTGAGGCCCAGCGCGCCGACGCGATCAGGCGGCGTTCGTCCCGCACCCCGGCAAACCGCGCGTAGAGGTCGTTGACGAGGTAGCTGGCGCCCCAGTTCACCTGGGTCGAGACGGTGGACATGAAGGCCGCCATCATCCCGGCGACGGCCAGACCGAGGAGCCCCGCGGGGAGATACCGCAGCATCATCAGCGGATAGGCCAGTTCCGGGTCCTCGAGCCCGGGCAGGACCACCAGCGCGGCGAGGGCCACGAGTACCCATGGCCAGGTCCGGACGACGTAGTTGAGCAGATTGAAAGTGTGCGCGGCGCGGACCGCGTCCTGTTCGCTCCGGGTCGCGGAGAGGCGCTGGACGAACATCCCACCGCCGTCGCTGTTCCGGAACGCCCACCACTGCACCCCGACGTAGCCGAGGAAGGTGGAGAGCGGCAGCAGGGCATCCGCACCGGTCGGCACCAGATCCAGGTGGGACGCGCGGCCCGAGTCTCGGATGGAGGTCACCAGCTGCCCCACTCCGCCCACCTCGCGCAGGGCGAAGACCATCACTACGAGCGCGCTGCCCATGGCGA
This sequence comes from Gemmatimonadales bacterium, assembly GCA_036390535.1. Lineage (GTDB taxonomy): Bacteria > Gemmatimonadota > Gemmatimonadetes > Gemmatimonadales > GWC2-71-9 > SZUA-320. The sequence continues at coordinate 773 of DASWBQ010000102.1, forward strand.
GGAAGTACTGCAGGAAATCGGTGGTGACTACGCCCCACAGGCCCGAGACGGCGGTGTAGGCGAGGACCAGCAGCACGATGGCGAGGATCGCCCACACCTGGGTCCCGCCGGGGAGGTCGGGCATCCCGTCGAAGACGCCCAGCGCAAGCAGGACTTTCCGCATCGCCAGCATGCCGTACCCGATGCTGATGGCGTTGAAGGGGAGCGCCAGGAGGAAGGCGCGGGTGGCACGGAGCACGGCGGCGGGCCGGCCGGTGTAGCGCAGCTCGGTCAGCTCGAGGTCGGTCAGCACGCTGGCACGGCGCCAGAGCCGCGCCAGCAGCACGGCCATCAGCACGTGCCCGAAGGCGAAGCACCACCACTCCCAGTTCCCGGCGATGCCTCTGCGGGCCACCAGCCCGGCGACGTACAGCGGCGTGTCGACGTTGAAGGTGGTGGCGGCCATCGAGGTGGCGGCCAGCCACCAGGGGATGGCCCGGCCGCCCACGAAGAACTCGGCCAGGTTGCCGGCCCCGCGCCGGGCGACGTAGAGCCCCAGCGCGAGGGTACCGACGAGATAGACGAGGACGACCCCCCAGTCGAACGGGGTCACGCCAGCCGTTCCGCGAGGAACCGGGCGACGGCGCGTTGCATCAGCCGCTGGCGGTGCCAGGCCACGAGCACCGGCGGGCCCGCCGGCACCGCAGCCGCCAGGCGGGGGTGCCCGAAGACGACCACCAGCGCCGCATCGCGTGCCGTCTCTGCCAGCCGCTGCCGCGTCGCCGGGCCGAAGCCGGCGCGCCCTTTGGAGGCACGGGGCTCGCCGAAGGCGAGGACGACCCGGCTGCCGCCCTCCCCCAGCGGGACTCCCAGGGCCGTGAGCGCTTCCGCCACTGCGGTGGTCGGCGACGAGGGGGGATACCTCTGGCCCGCGTCGTCGTCGATCGTCACCAGTTCCAGCGGGGCGCTGATCGGACCCAACTCTCCGTGGGCCAGCGGGCGCGCCACCAGCCAGTCCCCGAGCGCCTCCGACGATCCGGCGTGGATCTCGACGTCAGGCAGCAGGTTGGCTTCGCCACGCCGGGCGGCACGCTCGACCCGATCGAGCGCTTCCTCGATCCGCCGCCCGCCCGCGCCTCCCTGCTGGGCCATGCGGCTCAGTGCCTCGGCCACCGCCACCGGATCGTCCGGATAGAGGAGCAGGTCCACGCCCGCGACGAGGGCGTCGACGGCGGCCTGGACCGGCGTGCGGCCGCCCCGGCTGCCCTCCATCATCATCGCGTCGGTGACGATCAGTCCCTCGAAGCCCAGCTGGTGTCTCAGCATCGCCACGATCGGGGCGGACAGGGTGGCGGGCAGGCCGCTCGGATCGAGCGCGGGATACGCCACGTGCGAGGTCATCACGCTGCTCACCCCCGCCTGCACCGCCGCCCGGAACGGCACCAGGTCGGTGGCCCGAAGCACCGCCGCAGACGCCTCCACGACGGGGAGCGCGTCGTGCGAGTCGACCCGGGTGCGGCCGTGCCCGGGGAAGTGCTTGGCGCACGCCAGCGCGCCGCCGGCCTCGCACCCGGCGATCCAGTTCGCGACTGCCGCCGCGGTCCGGTCCGGATCGGCACCGAACGACCGGGTCTGGACGATCGGGTTGTCGGGTTCGAGATCGAGATCGGCGACGGGCGCCAGGACCCAATTGACGCCGACGCTCAGCGCTTCGGCGGCCGTGAGCAGTCCGGCGCCACGAATCACCGCGGGCTCCCCGAGCGACTCGAGCGCCAGCGGCGGCGGCAGCTCGGCCAGCCCCGCCACCTGCTGGCCGGCCCCGCGCTCGAGGTCGGCGGCCACCAGGATCGGTCGCCCCGCTTCCCGCCGAAGCCTGGCGGCAAGGGTCCGGACCGCGTCGGCCGTGCCGCCGAAGAGGATGAACCCGCCGGCGCCGAACTCGAGGGCGCTGGCGATGAGCGGCTCCTCATGACTGAATCCGGTCTCGTTGCTCCACCGGAGCGCCGGGATCACCAGCCGTCCGGCCGTCATGCGGGCGTGATGGTCCCGAGCACGCGCCGGCCCGCGGCCCCGGTGACGCCGGGCAGATTGCCAGGCTGTCCGTGGATGGTCAGGTAGCCGAGCAGCGCGAACGCGACGGCTTCCTTGGCGTCGCCGGAGAAGAACAGGTCGTCGAAGCGGCGGAGCTGCGCGCCCGCAGGCAGCCGCCGTTCCAGGCGCTCGACCAGTCCCGGATGGTGCGCACCACCCCCGGACAGCACCACCTCGGCCACGGGCGGCACCCAGTGCCCGAGCGCGTTGCCGATGCTGTCGGCGGTCAGCGCCACGGCGGTGGCGACCCCGTCCGGGCCGCCCACCCGAGCGTGCAGGCGGGCCGCATAGTCGTCGCCGAAATGTTCCCGACCGGTGCTCTTGGGCGGGGGCGCGAGGAACCAGGGATCGCGAAGCAGCTCGGCCAGCAGCGCGTCGTCCACCGTTCCCGACGCCGCCAGCCGGCCATCCACGTCCCAGGAGAGGCCCGGCTCGACCAGGCGCGCCACCGCGTCGATGATCGCCATCCCGGGCCCGGTGTCGAAGGCGAAGGCGCCTTCGTCCTCGTCGCGGCGCGGCACATAGGTCAGGTTCGCCATCCCGCCGATGTTGAGGAGAACGCGGGGCCGCTCACCACCGAACAGGAGCACATCGGCGATCGGCACCAGCGGGGCACCCTGCCCTCCCGCGGCCACGTCGCGGCCGCGGAATCCGCTCACTACCCGGACGCCGAACCGTTCCGCCAGGATCGCCGGCTCCCCGAGTTGCCAGGTGACGACGGGCGGCTCGTGCCAGACGGTCTGCCCGTGCATCGCGATGAAGTCGAGGTCCATCGCCCGGACCCGCCCCGCGTCGAGGGCCGCCTGCACCGCTTCGGCCGCCCACACCCCGAGGCGGGCGTGCAGGTGCGCCAGGGCGCGGGCTCCCCCCTCGCGCATCCCGGCGGTGAGCTCAGCCCGCTCGGCCGAGGTGTAGGGACGGGTGTGGAACGCCAGGAGGTCGGCGCGGGTCGGTCCATGCAGTCGCACCAGGGCGGCATCCATCCCGTCGAGGCTGGTGCCCGACATGAGGCCGACGGCGAGAACCGGACGTTCGCTCATCGGCCTTCCATTGGAGGCGGGTCACCGATGATGGCCCGCAGGTGATGGTCGTGGGCCTCGAGCAGCCGCTCCGCCGCCTCGCGGTTCACGCCACGCCGGAGCATCACGATGGCGGTCCGCACCCGGCCATCCGCCTCGGCAATCGCGGCCCGGGCCCGTTCCCGGTCGACGCCGGCGATTTCCATCACGATCCGCTGGCCGCGGTCGACCAGCTTGGCGTTGGTGGCCTGCAGGTCCACCATCAGGTTGCCGTAGGTCTTCCCGATCCGGACCATCGCGCCGGTGGTGAGGGTGTTGAGCACCAGCTTGGTGGCGGTGCCGGCCTTCATCCGGGTCGAGCCGGTGACCACTTCCGGACCGGTCAGCACCACGATGCAGACGTCGCAGGTGTCGCGGAGCAGCTGGGGCGGCTCCGAGCAGGCGACCAGGACGGTCCGCGCCCCGAGCGTCTGGGCCCGGCCAAGGGCGGCGCGGACGAAGGGCGTCACCCCGCTGGCGGCGATGCCCACCACGACGTCGTTGGCGGAGACCCGCCGTGCGTCGATCTCCGCGCTGCCGGCGTTGACGTCGTCCTCCGCGCCCTCGACTGCCCGGAGCAGCGCCGGGGTCCCGCCG
>DASWBQ010000103.1:0-2451 GCA_036390535.1 Gemmatimonadales bacterium
TACCTGCGGGCCCGCGGTGTGCCCACCGAACGGGTCCTCAAGGCCCACGAGGGCCGGCCGAACACGGTGGACCTGGTGGTGTCCGGTCAGGTGCAGCTCCTGATCAACACGCCGCTCGGCAAGCTGACCCAGCTCGACGACTACACCCTGCGCCGCGCCGCGCTCCAGCACGGGGTTCCGTACACCACCACCCTGTCCGCCGCCTCGGCGGCCTGCGATGCGATCATCGCCCTGCGGAGCCGGGTCGGCGAGGTGCGCTCCCTGCAGGAGTGGCACGAGCTGGCGAGGCGGGTGGCGGCGGAACGGTCGTGACCACCGCGCGCGACCCCGGCTTCGTCCGCCGCCTCCGGGAGGTGATGGGGGGGGAGGTGCGCGAGGCGGAACCGCTGGGGCGCTACTCGACCTACCGGATCGGGGGACCCGCCACCGTCGCGCTCCCGGGTACGGTCGAGGATGTCGCCGCCGCGCTGCGACTCGCGGCCGAAGCGGAGGTGCCGGTGTTTCCCCTGGGGCTCGGCTCCAACGTCCTCCTCCCCGACGAGGGACTCGAGGCGCTGGTCCTGCGCTTGGGCAAGGGACTGGACCAGGTCGAGGCCCGGGGGGACCTGTGGCGCTTCGGCGCCGGGCTGCCGGCCCCGATCGCTGCCCGACGGACCGCCGAGGCGGGCTGGGCGGGCCTCCACATGATGGTGGGTGTGCCGGGGACCGTCGGGGGCGGCGTCTACATGAACGCCGGCTGCCACGGGGGGGATTGGGCCCAGGTCGTTACCCGGGTGGTCACCGTCGACCGCGCCGGGGAGATCGCCGAGCGGGCACGGGGCGCGATTCCCTTTGCCTACCGGCACAGCGGGCTGGGCAGCCTGGTAGTAGTGGAGACTGAAGTCCGTCTGTCGCCAGGGGACCCTGCCACGCTGGCCGCCGAGGTCCAGCGCCTTTTCACCTGGCGGCAGCAGGGAACGCCCTTCAATCAGCCCTGCTGCGGTAGTGTGTTCACCAATCCACACTGGCCCGAAGGCCCGCCGTCTCCCTCGCTCCGGACCGCCGGACAGCTGATCGAGGCCTGCGGGCTCAAGGGAACCAGGGAAGGGGGTGCGGTGGTGTCGGAGATGCACGCCAACTATTTCGTGAACACCGGAACGGCAACGGCCGCCGACGTGCGCCGGCTGATGGACCGCGCCGAGGCGGCGGTCCTGGCCCGCTTCGGCGTTCGGCTGCGGCCCGAAGTGAAGGTGATCTCGCCGCAGGGTACCCCTCCAACGACCCACGACTCATGACTCGCGACTTCTATGTCCACGAATCGAGCTTTGTCGATGACGGCGCCGTCATCGGCCCGGGCACCCGGATCTGGCACTTCTGCCACGTGATGCCGGGCGCGGTCATCGGGGAGCGCTGCAACCTTGGCCAGAACGTCGTCGTCATGCCCGGGACCCGGATCGGCAACAACGTCAAGATCCAGAACAACGTCTCGATCTACGAGGGGGTCATTCTCGAGGATGACGTCTTCTGCGGGCCGAGCTGCGTCTTCACCAACGTCACCAATCCCCGCAGCCACGTGAACCGGAAGGCGGAGTACCGCCCGACCGTGGTCCGGCGCGGGGCGACGATCGGGGCCAACGCGACCGTGGTCTGCGGCCATGCCATTGGGGCCTATGCCTTCATCGGGGCCGGGGCGGTGGTTACCGGGGAAGTCCCGGACTACGCCCTGGTGGTCGGGGTGCCGGCCCGGCGGGTCGGGTGGATGTGTCGGTGCGGGGTGCGGTTGGCTGGGGAGGGGGCGGCGTGGGCCTGTCCCGACTGTGGCGCCCGGTACCGGGAAGAGGACGGTCGGCTCAGTCCGGTTGACCGGGCGGTCCAGGCAAGCTAAGTTTTTACGTTTGAAGCAGTTGCAAAAATCGCCCGCGTCCCCGGTTCTGGCGCCGTGGCCGCGGGCGATTCGACCTCAGATTCCGGGACCGCAGTCATGAAAGTGCCGTTGCTGGACCTCGTCGCACAGTACCAGGCCACTCGTGACGCCGTGATGCCGGCCGTCATGTCGGTGGTCGAGCGCCAGCAGTTCATCATGGGACCGGAAGTGGGTCACCTCGAGGAGGCCATCGCGGGCCTCTGCCACACCCGGCACGCCGTCGGCTGCGCCAGCGGCACCGACGCGATCCTCCTTCCCCTCAAGGCGCTTGGTCTTCAGCCCGGGGACGAGGTCATCACGACCGCGTTCACCTTCTTCGCCACCGCCGGCACCATCCACAACGCCGGTGGGACGCCGGTCTTCGTGGACATCGATCCGGCGACCTACAACCTCGACACTTCTCGCGTGTCGGACGCGGTGACCGACAGAACTCGCGCCATTGTTCCGGTACACCTGTACGGGCAGATGGCCGACATGGACACGATCATGAGCGTGGCCGCCAGGCGTGGCCTGATCGTCATTGAAGACGCGGCGCAGGCGATCGGCGC
>DASWBQ010000104.1:0-2113 GCA_036390535.1 Gemmatimonadales bacterium
GGAGGGGCGGAGAGCCGGCCGGCTTTCCGCCCCTCCGCCGCTCCGCCTAGAATTTCCAGCCCAGCAGATTCCAGTGGTTGAGGACCAGGAAGAACGCCAGGCTGGCGGCAACCGTCACGGTCAGCCGGAGGCGGGCGCCGATGGTCCCGGTGCCCTGGCGCCAGAGGCCGATGGCGATCCACCCGGCCGCCAGGGTCAGGACCAGCCCGGCCACCGGCAGCGCCAGTCCCACCTTCAGGGCCGTCCACGGTCCCGACATGATCCGCTCGATGTTCGAGGCGAAGCCCGCCACCACGGCGATGAACCCGAACTGGAGCAGCGCCACGAGCACCATGATCCGCCGGCCGCGGACGACCCCGGCGGGCACCTCGTAGGTCCAGGTCTTCCGGTTGAGCCACCGAACCAGCGCGGCGATCACCAGCGCCGCGAAGAGCAGGAGGGCCCCGACCAGGATCGCCTGGTGCAGCTTCGGGTCGGCCAGCCCGGTCTGCTTCTCCAGCGTCATCATCGGAATCATGTCGACGAAGCCGTGGGTGACGTTCCCGGCGGCGTCCGTCCGGAAGGACAGCAGCGTGCCGCTGAGCGGATCCTGGAACAGGAGCGAGTCCACCGGGACCATCCGCAGCGGATCGCCCAGGCCGAGGTTGACGAGCAGCACCCCGCTGTCGGCGGCCGCAATGGTCTGGCCGCCCAACAGGCCGGTGACCTTCTGCCAGGTCGTATATGACATCCGGTTGAAGAGGTAGCTCCCGGCGAACCGGGCGGTCTCCTCCTTCGTCAGCGCGATCGACGGCCGAGGCGGCTCGGGGAAGTAGTGGTCGAGGAAGGTCTGCAGGAACGGGCCGAAACTGATCTGCGAACCGTTGTCGGTATTGGTCGAGATGAAGATGCCCAGGTTCTCCGACGGGAACAGCGCCAGGTCGGAGTGGAACAGCTGGGTGTCTCCGCCGTGGCCGATGATCCGGAGCCCGTGGCTGGTCTTCTCATAGAACCCGAGGGCGAAGCCTGGAAGCCGGTCGTCATGCCCGAAGGCGCGGGCGTGCATCCGGGCGGCGGTTTCCGGCGCGAGGATCCGCGCCTCCCCGAGGGCGCCGCCGTTGAGGTGGGCGATCATGAAGCGCGCCATGGCGGTCGCGCTGGCCGACATCGACCCCGCCGGCGCAGCGCCCTTCACGATCTCGAACGGCTTGGCCTCGTAGCGGCCGTCCTTCCAGACGTAGCCCTGGGACATGTCCGCCGCGAGCGGGCCCGGCAGCGGCTGCCGCGCCGTCGCCTGGACCATGCCCAGGGGACCGAAGAGGTGGGCCTCGAGATAGTCGTCGTAGCTCTGGCCGGACGTGCGCTCGACGATGTACCCGGCGAGGCCGGTGGCCCAGTTGGAGTAGGACGAGAAGGTGCCCGGCGGACGGACCCGCGCGGGCATGTGCGCCGGCAGCCAGGTCCCCATGGGCGTGATCTGGGCCGGGTCGGTGGTGAACAGGTCACGGCCGTCCTCCTCGAACCCCGGCGTGTGGGTGAGGGCGTGGGTGAGGGTGATCGGTTCGGGCCAGGTCGCGGGGATCACGAAGTCGAGGTAGCTGTTGACGTCGGCGTCGAGGTCGAGTTTCCCCTGCTCCGCCTGTTGCATCACCGCGGTCCAGGTGAACAGCTTGCTGACCGACCCGATCCGGAACAGGGTCCGCTCGGGATCGACCGGGATGCGCCGGTCTACGTCGGCCCAGCCGTAGCCCTTGGCGAAGAACAGCTCGCCGTCCTTGACCACCGAGATCGTGGCGCCGGCGATGTGCTTGTCGCGGAGGAACGCGGCCATGACCCCGTCGAGAAAGCCCTCCAGCTCGACCCGGTCGGTGACGCCGCGCCGGGGCGCGGGGGACGGAGCCGGGTCCTGGGCGGGCACCGGCGAGGGGACCAGCAGCGCCGCCAGCAGGCAGGCGCCGGTCAGGCGGGGGAGTCGCATCGGGGGCTCCGAGGGAAGGGGCCAAATAGTATACGCAATTGCATCCAGTCTGACGAGCGGGGGGCACCGTCGGTTTCAGGATGACGAAAGGCCGGGCCCCTGAGGACCCGGCCTGGAACGCCGTCAGGTCAAGCGCGGTCAGGCTTCGGCAGCCAC
>DASWBQ010000105.1:0-35064 GCA_036390535.1 Gemmatimonadales bacterium
CGAGGTTGATGAGCACCAGTTGTCGCAGCTGTTCCGGCGTCCGGACCCCGCTCATCAGCGGGCCGAGCCGGGCATCGGCTAGGACGGTCTCTCCCAAGTCTGGCGTCACGAACACTCCGGCGGCCAGCATCTCGGGACCAGCGACCTGGCCCTGCTTCACGAGGTCGCGCAGGGCAACGTCCTGAAAGGCCGGCACGCCTGACGAGCGGACGGTGGTCACCCCGGTGGCGAGGGCCCGCTTCGCCGCGGCGAGGTTGTCGAGGTGGGTGTGGGCGTCCATCAACCCCGGCAGCAGGTACCGCCCGCCCAGGTCGAGAATCTCCGCCCCTGTGGGGGCCGGTCCGGGGCCGATCCGCTCGATGCGCCCGCCGCGCAGGACAACGGTGACGTCGCGGGTGATCACTCCCGAGGCGACATCGACGACGTTCGCGCCGGTGAGCGCCAGGTGGGGCTGAGGGATCGGGCCCTGCTGGAGGGCGAGGAGGAGAAGGAGCATGGGCGGAGAGTCGGGGAGGCGGAGGGAGGAAGGGGTTTCGGATGTTAACTTGCCTCACCCCCCGTGCGCGACCAGAGGAGACCCATGACCGGCTTCCCGGAGTTTGACCGTTATGATGGCCTCGGCATGGCCGAGCTGGTGCGTCGGCGCCAGGTAAGCCCGGTGGAGCTGGTCGAGGAAAGCATTCGACGGATCGAGGCCCGGAACCCGGCGCTGAACGCCGTGATCCATCCGATGTTCGAGAGCGCCCGGCGCGCCGCGGCCGGGCCCCTTCCCGACGGGCCATTTGCCGGCGTTCCCTTCGTCATCAAGGACCTGATCGCCCTCATTGCGGGAGAGCCGCAGCGCAATGGCTGCCGCTACTTCGAGGGCTGGGTACCGGACCACGACGCCGAGATCGTCAAGCGGTACCGCCGGGCCGGGTTTCTCTTCGTGGGGAAGACGAACACCCCGGAGTTCGGCATCACTCCCTTCACCGAGCCCCGGTTCACCGGCATCACCCGGAATCCATGGAATCCGGACCGGACGGCAGGCGGGTCGAGCGGCGGCACCGGCTCGGCGGTGGCAGCCGGGATGGTGCCCCTGGGTCACGGCAATGACGGCGGCGGGTCGATCCGGATCCCGGCATCCGCGAACGGGCTGTTCGGGTTCAAGCCGTCACGCGGGCGGACCCCGGTGGGCCCCGACTACGGCGAGTTCTGGCAGGGCTTCGCCTGTGACCACGTCCTGAGCCGCTCGGTCCGGGACAGCGCCGCCACGCTTGACGCCACGGCCGGCGCGGACCCCGGCGCGCCCTATGTCGCTCCGCCGCCGGTGCGTCCGTTCCTCGACGAAGTGACGACCGAGCCGGGCCGGCTCCGGATCGGCTTCACGGCGGAGCCGTGGCTCGGGACGACGGTCCACGGTGATTGCGTGGCCGCCCTGGAGCGCACGGTCGGCCTGCTCCGGCACCTCGGGCACGAGGTTATCGAGGTACAGGCGCCACTCGACGGTATCCGCTTCGCGCGGGCCTTCATGATGATGATCTGCGGCGAGGTGGCGGCCGACCTGGCGATGTCGGAGCGCCTCGTCGGCCGACCCCTGCGACGGGACCAGTTCGAGGTGGAGACGTGGGGGCTGGCGCTGATGGGACGCACCCTGTCCGCCGGAGAATTCGCCGGCGCGGTACGGTATCTCAAGTCGGAAGCACGGCGGATCGCGGCGTGGCAGGAGCAGTACGACCTCCTGCTGACGCCGACGCTGTCGTGTCCCCCGCCACTCCATGGGACCTTCCGCCTGCCCCGGAGGGAGTTGCTGGGACTCCAGGTGCTCGGGGCGATCGGGGCAGGTGGCGTCCTCAAGGCGTCCGGGATGATCGCCCAGGCCGCGTCGACGGCGTTCAGCTTCATCCCCTGGACTCCGGTGTCCAACGCCACCGGGCAGCCGGCGATGTCGGTACCACTCGAGTGGAACGCGGAAGGCCTCCCGGTCGGGATGCACTTCATCGGGCGCTACGCGGACGAGGCCACACTGTTCCGGCTGGCCGGGCAGCTCGAGCGGGCGCAACCGTGGTTCGACCGGCGACCCACCCTGGTGGACGGGAGAGGGCGGGAGGGAGCGGGATAGGGCGGGATGGGTTCTCGGCGCTCTCTGCTCTCGGCTCTCTGATGTCCGCTCTCTACTCTCTCCTCTCTACTCTCTACTCCCCCCGACGCCCATGCGCACCCTGACCGCCACCTGCCTCCTCTCGCTCCTTGCCGCACCTCTCGCCGCCCAGCGGGATGCCGCCTCTGTCCTGCGGGCGCTCGACACCAGGGCCCCCGCCTACGCCGGGATCGCGAAACAGATCTGGGGCTTCGCGGAGGTCGGCTATCAGGAGGTGAAGAGCAGCGCCCTCCTGCAGGAGCAGCTCCGGGCCGCGGGCTTCGCGGTGGAGGCCGGCGTCGCAGAAATTCCAACGGCCTTCGTCGCCACCTGGGGAAGCGGCCAGCCGGTGATCGCGATCATGGGCGAGTTCGACGCCCTGCCAGGGCTCTCGCAGGACGCCGTCCCGACCCCGAAGCCGCTGATCGCGGGTGGCGCCGGCCACGGCTGCGGCCATCACCTCTTCGGCACCGCCGCCACGGCGGCGGCGATCGCGGTGAAGGACTGGCTCGCGGCAACCGGCGGAAAGGGCACGATCAGGTTTCTCGGAACGCCCGCGGAGGAGGGCGGTGGCGGGAAGGTCTATATGATCCGCGCGGGGCTCTTCCGGGACGTCGATGTCGCCGTCACCTGGCATCCGGGCGACGTCAACCAGGTGTCACGCGCGACCAGCCTGGCGAACGTCAGCGCCAAGTTCCGCTTCCGCGGCCTGAGCGCCCACGCCGCGGCCGCGCCGGAGCAGGGACGCTCCGCGCTCGACGGCGTCGAGGCGATGAACGCCATGGTCAACCTGATGCGGGAGCACATCCCCGCCGAGACCCGGATCCATTACGTCATCACGGCGGGCGGCAAGGCGCCGAACGTGGTGCCCGACTTCGCCGAGGTGTACTACTACGCCCGGCACTCGGACATGCGGGTCCTCGACGGCATCTGGGAGCGGATCGTCAACGCCTCGAAGGGTGCGGCGCTCGGTACCGGGACCCAGGTGGAGATGGAGGTCGTCAACGCGGTCTACAACATCCTCCCGAACGACGCCCTCGCCGACGTGATGCAGCGGGCGCTCGACCGGGTGGGGGGATTCAGCTACACCTCGGAGGAGGAGCGGTTCGCCACCGAGATCCGGAAGACGCTGACCGGGACCGTCCCGCCGATGGGGACCGAGGGGAAGGTGCTGCCGCCGGAGGTCGGGGTGTCGAGCGGCTCCACCGACGTCGGGGACGTGAGCTGGGTAGTGCCGACGGTACAGATGAGCTCGGCGACCTGGGTGCCTGGGACGCCGGCACACAGCTGGCAGGCGGTCGCCTCCGGCGGGACATCGATCGGCTCGAAGGGGATGATGGTCGCCGCCAAGACCATGGCGCTGACTACCATGGAGCTGTTCACGACGCCGGCGGAGATCGAGCGGGCCAAGGCGGAGTTCGCCAAGCGGGTCGGCGGCTTCCAGTACACCCCGAAGGTGGGGGACCGGAAGCCGCCGCTCGATTACCGCCGGTAGGCGGCGTGAACGGGCGGCCTGATAGGCCGCCCGTTCAGCGGCTTACGAACGCCGCAGAGGGCCCCCTAGGGCAGCGGGGGCTTCTGGCCCTCCGGGATGGCCGACTTGTAGGGCCGCCCCGCGGTCTGCTTCGCGAACTCCGCCTTGGCCGCCGCCAGCAGCTGCGGGTTGGTGAAGAGGTCCACCGCGGTCATGGCGATGACCTTGGCGGCCACGTCGGCCGCCTTGCTGGCGCCGGGGATGCCGTGGGAGGCCGACGTCTGCCAGCTGTGCCAGGGCAGGTCGATTCCCGCCGTGGCCACCTCGAGCCCGACCGTGGGGTTGATCCAGCTGACGTCGGCGACGTCGGTGGAACCGCCCGAGAGCGGCTCCACGCCCGGCTTGAGCGGCTTCACCGTGGTGCTCATCCCCTTCTCAGGCCGGCTCGACACCTTCTGCATCTCCCGGGCGAACTGGTGCTCCGCCTCGGCCCACTTCGGCGCGCCGACCGTCTCGAGATTCTTCTGCATCGCCTCCTGCAGCGGCCGGTTGAAGAGGTATTCATAGACGCCCGTGTTGAGGAACACCTTGTGGGTGGTCCGGGTCGCCAGGGCCGCCCCCTCGGCGATCTTGAGCAGCCAGGCGTAATGCTCGTCGACCTGCTGGCGCGACGAGTCGCGCACGAAGAACCAGACCCTGGCATAGGCCGGCACCACGTTCGGGGCCTCCCCGGCGGCCGGGATCACGTAGTGGACCCGGGCCGTAGGCCGGACGTGCTCGCGCATCATGTTGACCGCGTGGGTCATCAATTCGACAGCGTCGAGGGCACTCTTGCCGTTCCAGGGATCGGCGGCCGCATGTGCCGGCTGGCCGAAGAACTCGACGGTGAAATTGTTGTTGGCCTGGTTGGCGGTGTTGCCGACGGCGGTCTCGGTGTTGGGGTGCCACTCGAGCGTGGCGTCGAGGCCGTCGAACAGGCCGTCGCGCGCCATGTAGGTCTTGCCGATCAGGGTCTCCTCGGCCGGCGTCCCATACAGCTTGATGGTGCCCCTGATCCCCTGCGCCTGCATCACCCGCTTCAGCGCGATGGCGGCGCCCACGGAGCCGGCCCCGAAGAGGTTGTGGCCGCAGCCCTGGCCGCCGAGGGTGCCGTCAGCGCGCGGCTGTCGGGAAGGCACGGCCTCGTTGCCGATGCCGGGCAGGGCGTCGTACTCGGCCAGGATGCCGATGACCGGCGCCCCGCTTCCCCAGGTGGCGACGAACGCCGTTGGCATGCCCGCGACCCCGCGCGCGACCGTGAAGCCTTCCTTCTCCGCCAGGTCGGCCAGGAACGCCGCGGACTTCGATTCCTTGAGCGCGGTTTCCGAGTAGGTCCAAAGGGTCATCGACATCCGGCCGATCTCGCCGGAGAGCCGGTCGACCTCGGCGGCGACCGCCTGTTTGGCAGGGACCGGTCGCTGGGCGTCAGCGAGGACCGGCAGGACGAAGAGGGCCGCGGCAGCGGCCAGAACGCGCGAGTGCATTGCAGGGCTCGTGGTGTGGTGGATGAAGGGACGTTACCGGATCAGCAGTCGCACGGCAACTCGCCCGCCGCGACAGTAGATTCCACGTACATGACGTTCCGTTTCCCGCGTGTCCTCCGTCGTACGGCCCTGCTGGCGGTGTTCCTGGCAGGTGGAACCGGGTTGCGTTCGCCTGCCGCAGGCCAATCACCGGATTCGGTCACCCTCGCGCCCGGTCCCCAATACCGGGCGGACCTGCCGCTCTCCTTCCTGGGCAGCTGGGTGTACGGCAAGCGATACCGGAACGCGTGGACGACGCCGATCACCGTTCCCCGCTTCGACCCGTCGCGATTCGCCGGGGGGCTGACACCCCTCTTCGCCGACACCGGGGTCCGCGCCGGCTCGCACTACTTCCGCGATGGGCGCGGTGAGCTGTGGACCTTCCGCACCTTCGACCCCAACCTTTCGGCGCTGGTTCCCGGGGGTATGCGGAAGCAGGCGGTGACGGGAGTGCTCGAGGACCTCGCCTCCGGCAACCTCCCCGGCGCCGCCCTCGTCGTCGGACCGCTCGCGGAGGCCATCGGGGTCACAGCCCCACCAACGAGGCTCGTGGCATGGGACAGCGTGGCCGGCTACCTCACCTCCAGGATCGACTCACCTTATCTGGACCTGCTCGGCGCGACCGATGGTTCGATCACCACCAGTGTTCTGCTCGATCGCATGGTGGCCACACCCTCACTCCCCATCGACGAAGCGCGGTACCTGCGGGAGCGCCTGTTTGACATCTATGTTGGCCACTGGGACCCGACACCTCAATACTGGCGATGGGTCCCCATGCCCGGCGGGGGCTGGGTGCCGGCGAGTCGCTCCCGTGACGGTGCCTTCGCCCGCTATGACGGGTTGATAACGGTGTTCACGACGGCGGGCTACCTGCGGTTCGCCTCGTTCGGCTCGGGCTACGACCGGGCGCTTGGGGTGACGCCGCAGCTGCGGGTGATCGACCGGCGGATTCTGACGGCGGTGCCGGACTCGCTCTGGAACCGGATTGCCGCCTCGATGCAGGCGGCGCTCACCGATTCGGTCATTGCCGACGCGACGCGACGCCTTCCGGCCGAATATCAGCCTATGCTGTCGGAGCGGCTGGCGGAGCAGCTGCGTGATCGCCGGGACAACCTGCCCGAAGCGGCGCGACGATTCCGGGGGATCGTCCTGCAACAGGCGGACGTGTACGGCAGCGCGGGGGCTGACACCACGGTGATCACGCGGGACGCTGCGGGGCACGTCACCGTGCAGGTGAACGAGACCCTCGTCCACCGATTTGAGCCCAAGGTCACCAGCTGGCTGCACTTCTACCCTCTCGGCGGACCCGATCAGGTGATCGTACGGGGGCCGGGATCCGCAGGACCGGTGGTCCAGATTGCCGGGACTCCGGGCCTGACCGTCGTCGATTCGTCGCGGGCGCGCCTCGAGGTGTTCTCGCCGGAGGCCGTGACGCTGGACGGTCCCGGGGCGGCCCGGATCCGGACAAAGGCCCTGGCGACGCCACGCATCTCGGATTCCCTCCGCGAGGACCTGCCTCCGGCCCCCGGCCCGGCCTATAGCCCGGTACTATGGCTCGACATCACCAGCGAACTGGGCGTGATGCTCGGAGCCGGCGCGAAGCGCACCATGTGGAGCCCCGACTACGTGCCATGGAAGAGCCAGACCACCCTGCGTGCCGGCTACTCCAGCGCCATGAGGACGGGCGGCGTCGAACTGAAAGGGCAGTGGCGCCTGTCGCCGACGGCCAGGCCCTCGGCGATCCTGAACGCCAAGTACTCGGGGATGGAGAACCTCAACTATTTCGGCTATGGGAACGAGACGCTCCGCGACGAAGCCAGGCCGGACAGCTACTACTGGGCCGGCCAGACGCACCTGATTCTCGCGCCCGGGGTTCGGATACCGGCGGGCGCGGCGGGGCAGGTCGATGTCGCCGTCGTCTACAAGAACGTCAGCACGACCGACGACACCACCCGGTTCATCGTCCAGGAGCATCCCTACGGCGTCAGTCAGGGTTTCAACCAGCTGGGTGCCCAGGTGACGCTGGCGCTCGACACGCGGGACAACCCGATGATGGCCAGTCGTGGCATCCGGCTCGAGGCGTCAGGTACGGCCTACCCCGCGCACCTCGATGCCGAGAAGGCGTTCGGGAAGGTCCGGGGCGTGATGGCAGGGACGGTGACGCCGGCCGGGTGGCAGTCGCTGTCAGTAGCCGCGAGGGCGGCAGCCGAATGGGCCTGGGGGCAGTACCCAGTGCACGAGGCGGCGTTCCTCGGCGGCTCCAACAACCTCCGGAGCCACAAGAAGGGACGGTTCTCCGGTGATGCCGCGGTGTACGGCAACCTGGATGCCCGTCTTCGCGTCTTCACCCTGCCGTTCATCCTGCGCTGGGACGCCGGCGTCTACGGACTGGGTGACGTCGGGCGGGTCTACCTGAAGGACGAGACGTCCACCAAGTGGCACTACAGCGCCGGCGGCGGGCTCTGGGTCGCCGCCTCGGACCGGAGCGTCGTCGGGCGGGTGGAGCTGGCCACCGGGGACGACGGCATCGGCTTCCGGTTCGGGACCGCGTTCAAGTTCTGAGAGGAGGGAGTCGAGTCGAGGGTCGAGAGCAGGGTGTCACGTTATCCTTCTGCCCGTGACGCTCTTCTCCTTCGGCGGGGTCTCCGTCGAATACGGCGCAACCACGGTGCTCCGCGACGTGACCTGGACGGTCACGCCCGGAGAGCGCTGGGGCATCGTGGGCCGGAACGGGGCGGGGAAGACCACCCTCTTCCGGCTGCTCACCGGGGCAACCGCTCCTGCCACAGGCGCCGTGTCGCGTCGTCCCGGCCTGCGCATGGCGCTGCTGGATCAGCACCGGGATTTTGGCGAGGCGGCCACGGTATGGGCTGCCGCGGCCGCCTCATTCGCACCCCTCATCGCTCTCGAGCGGTCACTGGCCGAGCAGGGCGAGCACCTGGCGACGCTCGGGAGCGCAGTGACCGAGGCGGACCTCGATCGCTACGGCCGCGATCAGGAGCGATTCCAGCGGGAGGGCGGGTACGACTATCACGCCCGCGTCGATGCGGTGCTGCAGGGACTGGCTTTTGACCCGGAAGAGGCGGTCCGGCGCCCCGTCGCCACCTTGAGCGGTGGCGAGCGGGGCCGCCTCGGCCTGGCGGCCCAACTGGCCGCCCCGGCGGACCTGCTCCTCCTCGACGAGCCCACCAACCACCTCGACCTGGAGACCACCGCCTGGCTGCAGCGCTACCTCCTCTCGCTCGACGAGACGGTGGTGATGATCAGCCACGATCGGGCCTTCCTGGACGACACCGTGGATCACGTGCTCCACGTGTCCAACCGGACGGTGACGGATTACCGGGGCAACTACTCCTCGTTCGCCACCCAGCGGGGCGAACGGGAACTGGCGCTGGCGCGGCAGGTGGCGGACCAGCGGAAGCTGATCGCCCGCGAGGAGGACTTCATCCGCCGCAACATCGCGGGGGGAAACTCGGCGCAGGCGAAAGGCCGCCGCCGCCGACTGGCCCGGCTGCCCCGGCTGTCACCGCCACCGGGCGAGGGGGACGCGATGGCGATCCGCCTCGAGACGGCGGACCGGGGCGGGGACCAGGCACTGGTGACGGAAGGGCTGACGGTGGCGGCAGGAGCGCGGGTGCTGGTACGGGAGTTCTCGGCGGTGGCGCGCCGGGGTGACGTGATCGCGCTGGTCGGGCCGAACGGAGCCGGCAAGTCCACCCTCCTGGCAACGCTTCTGGGGACGCGGGCTCCCGCTGCGGGGAGTGCCCGACTGGGCGCCTCCGTGACCCCCGCCTGGTTCCGGCAGGACCTCGCCCAAGTGCCGATGGACCGGACCATCTACGAGTGCATCGCCCAGGTGCGCCCGGCCTGGGGCCGCGGCCCGATCCAGAGTCACCTGGGAGCCTTCGGCTTCTCGGGTGACGAGGTCCAGCGGCAGACGCAGGTACTCTCGGGCGGCGAGCTGGCTCGGGTGGCCCTCGCGCTCATCACCCTGACTCGGGCCAACCTGCTGGTCCTGGACGAACCGACCAACCACCTCGACGTGGAGTCGATCGAGGCACTCGAGGACGCGATCGACGAGTACCAAGGCACCGTCCTGCTGGTCAGTCACGATCGTGCCTTTCTCCGAGAACTGGCCACCCGGGTCTGGGCGTTCGACGAGGACCGGATCGAGGATTTCGACGGCCCGTTTGTAGACTGGGAGGCCCATTATGCTATCCGGGAGCGCCGCCGGCAGGCCGCCGAGGCCGAGCTGGTGCAGGCGGAGCGGACCCGGGTCAGGGAATCGGAGCGCCGCCGCCAGGGGTCTGGTGACCGGGCCGCCGCCACGGCGCGCCAGGCCCGGCGTGAAGCGACAGCGGCGGAGGCCGAGGTCCACCGGCTGGAGGGTCGAATCGCCGAACTCGTTGCTGCGATTGAAGATCCGACCTTATACGAGGGTACCGCCGCCGGAGCTCGCCGCGCCGGTTCCTTGGGCCGGGAGCTGGAAGCGGCCCGGGCCGAACTGGACCGGGCGCTCGCCAGATGGGCGGCGGCGGTCGAGGCGGTGGAGCCGCGGGACTAGCCGATGCCCTTGTGTAAACCTATCCCTGAGAGTAGCTTACGCCTCTTGTCAGCAGCAGTTCACGATCACCCGTAGTCGGTCAGGTCGGCACCGCCGGACTCCGATTACACCAACACCACTCGGAGCAGGCGCATGAGCACGACCGGTACGGTGAAGTGGTTCAATGAGTCGAAGGGTTTCGGGTTCATCACCCCGGACGACGGTTCCAAGGATTGCTTCGTTCACTACTCGGCGATCAAGGGTTCCGGCTTCAAGACCCTGGTCGAGGGTGACAAGGTGCAGTTCGATATCGTGCAGGGCCAGAAGGGTCCCGCCGCCGAGAACGTGACGAAAGTCCAGTAACACATGTCGATCGAGATCACTATCGGGGATGGCGACCGCATCGAGTTCGCCCTGAAGGCGTTCCGCCGCAAGGTGCAGAAGTCGGGCGTGCTCCGCGAGCTCAAGGAGCGCCGGCACTATCTGAAGCCGAGCGTGGCGAAAAAGCTGAAGGAAGCCGCGGCGCGTCGCCGCAGCCGGAAGCGGGACCGCGCCCCCCGCGACTGAGTTCGTCGGGCCAATCCGATCGTCGACCCCAGGCGGCTCCCCTCTCGGGACGCTGCCTGGGGTTTGGCATTCCTAGCCGTCGAGTTCCGCCATCAGCCCATGCAGGTCCAGCGGCCTGGTCATCATCGCCAGGTCGCCCTCGGGGGTACGGGGCCAGTCAGGCTCGGCACGGTCGCGATACAGCTCCACCCCGTTGCCATCCGGGTCCCGGAGGTAGATCGCCTCGCTGACCCCGTGGTCCGACGCGCCGTCGATCGGGATGCCCGCGTCCACCACCCGTCGGACCGCGTCGGCGAGGGTGCGCCGGTCGGGATAACGGATGGCGACGTGGTACAGCCCGGTCGTCCCGGGGGGTGGCGGCGGGCCGCCGGCGCTCTCCCACGTGTTGAGACCGATGTGATGATGGTAGCCGCCGGCGGCGACGAAGGCGGCGCCTCGCCCATATCGCTGGGTGAGCCCGAAACCCAGCACATCACGGTAGAACCCCAGGGCGCGCTCGAGGTCGGCCACCTTCAGGTGCACGTGGCCGATGTCGACGCGCGGGTCGATCGGGGTCGTCATCGCAGATCACTCCATGGTGTCGGTAATCGGGCGCGGGGGCACAGCCGTGCCGGCCAGCATCCCGCCGTCGAGCACGAACTCCGCGCCCGTGGTATACCCGGACTCGTCCGAAGCCAGGTAGACCACCAGCGCCGCCACCTCCTCGATGGTCCCGAACCGGCGGAGGGGCGTGTCCTTCGTGTACTCGGCCTCGCGGGTTGCCCGCTCGGGGCCCGAGCCGAGGATCGGTTCCCACATCGGGGTGAGGATCGCAGCCGGATGGACCGAGTTGCAGCGGATCCGCAGTCCCTGTTCGGCGCAGTAGAGCGCGACGGTCTTGGTGTGGTTCCGCACCGCGGCCTTGCTGGCGGCGTAGGCGGCCGCTCCCGGAATCCCGACCAGACCGGATCGGGACGAGATGTTGACGATGGAGCCGCCATCCGCCCGCATCAGGGGAATGGCGTGCTTGCAGCCGAGGAACACGCCGTCGAGGTTGGTGGCGAGCACGGCGTGCCATGCGGCCAGGCTGGCGTGCTCGGGGTCGTGGGGTGTGAACCCCTCCTCGAACCCCGTGATGCCGGCATTGTTGACGAGGACGTCAAGCCGGCCGAAGGTCTGGCGCGCCCAGGCGGCCGTGGCCTCCCATTGCGACTCATCCCGGACGTCGAGCCGGCGCCAGATCGCCCGCTCGCCAAGGCCGAAGGCGACGGCCGCTCCCTCGGCTTCCTGGATGTCCGTGACGATCACCCGCGCTCCCTCGGCGGCAAACCGCTCCGCGATGCCGCGGCCGATGCCCCGGGCGGCCCCGGTCACCAGCGCGATCTTGCCCTCCATCCTTCCCATTGGCCACCTCCGGCAGGAAAGCTGGCGCGACCAGACTGCCACGCCAAGTCGGGTTTGACAAGGCCCGCCCCGTGCGGCACGTTCCCGTCATGACCACGACCCGCCGCGATTTTCTCAGAACCTCCGCCGCTATCGGCACGCTGGCCCTGGGTGTGCCGGCCCCGGCGTTCGCCAGCCGTCGAGCCTTACGGCGTCCAGCTCCCCTGCGGATCCTGGTCCTCGGCGGCACCGGCTTCATCGGCCCATATCAGGTGCAGTACGCCCTGGAACGGGGTCACGCGGTCACGCTGTTCAACCGCGGCCGCACCAACCCGCAGCTCTTCCCGACGGTGGAGAAGCTGGTCGGCGACCGGGCCGGCGACCTCAAGTCACTGGAGGGCCGCGATTGGGACGTGGTGATCGACAACTCGGCGACGAACCCGGAGTGGGTCGAGCTGTCGGCACGGCTGCTCGCGCCCCGGGTGAAGCGGTACGTCTTCGTGTCGACCCGCTCGGTCTACTTCGACACCAGCCGGATCCCGATGACGGTGGACGCCCCCGTCTTCAGCCGGGAGAATACGCCGGTGGAGACCGGGAAGCCGCTCCCCTACGGCCTGGCGAAGGCGCTGGCGGAGGCCGCCGCGCGCCAGCACTTCCCCGGGCGGGCCCTGATCGTGCGTCCCTCGCTGATCGTCGGCCCCGGCGACCTGACCGACCGGTTTACCTACTGGCCGGTGCGGATCGAGCGGGGTGGCGAGGTGCTGGCCCCGGGAGACGGCACCGACCCGGTGCAGATCATCGACGCACGCGACCTCTCCGAGTGGATGATCCGGCTGGTGGAGCAGGACGTCACTGGGACGTACAATGCCCTGGGGCCGAAGCAGCCGCGGTCGTTCGCCGAGCTGCTGCACGGCATCAAGGCAGTGACTACCTCCGACGCCACCTTCACCTGGGTGGATACCGACTTCCTCGAGCAGCACGAGGTCCGGGGCTACCGGGAGATGCCGGTCTGGATGCCGGCCCGCAAGGGACGGGAAGGGTTCGCGCGGTTCGACATCTCGCGGGAGATCGCCCTCGGGCTCACCTTCCGGCCGCTCGCGGTAACCGCGAAGGACACCCTCGACTACTACCACGCCCAGCCGCCTGAGCGGCAGGAACGGCTCCGCGCCGGAATCACGGCGGAACGCGAGGCGGAGGTATTGGCGCTCTGGAAGGCGCGGAAGGGCTGATCAGAGCGAAGGCTCGCAGCGCACCCTGGCAAAAGGGAAGTCGACGCGCCGGCTGCGACCGGGGGTGATGCCCTCGATCCAGGCGTAGAGACTGTCGCTTCCAACGAGGCGATAGCCGATCCGCTGCGGAAAATCATGCCCGGGGTTCTCGAAGACGAGCAGGGTGTCGGTGAGGCTGATTGCCCGGAATGATGCCGGTCGCTGGGTGTCGGGATCGGCCGCGTAGACCCAGGTGCCGGTGCTGTCCGGGCTCAGCACGATCTGCTCGCCCCCGGCTGGCCGCTCCCCGACCCAGGTGCGGCTCTCCCCTTTGAACGTGCCGCCGGTTCCCCGCTCCCATCGTTCCACGATCCGGCGGTCACCGCGCCGCACCTCCCAGCAGCCCAGCAACCAACCGGGCGCGCTCCGGTCAGGGGCCTGGCCGTGCAGCTCGGCCCCTGCCATCACCAACAGCACGGCGCAGCACAGCAGCCGGTGGCGCCTCATCCCGTCGTCCCGGTCTACCGTTGCGGTCGGGTTCGGGCCAGCGACCGGTAGTACTCCTCCACCAGCGCCCGGAAGCGCGGGGGAACCTGGTCGCCGGGTGCGACGACCGGTTGTCCGTCCTGCACCCCGCCGAGCTGCCGACGCAGCGCGTACTCGAACGCCCGCAGGGGCTCGAGGACGTCACGCTCCAGCCGGGCGAGGCCGCTGGGATCGGAGAAGACGGCGGCTCCCTCGAGGCCGCGCATGGCGCGGCTGACGCGTTCGAGGTCGGCGGCGTCCATGCCCTGCGCTTCCAGCTCGGCGGCCAGCGATTCGGCGGCCTCCCGGCGGGTGCGGAGCTCGCGGGAGAGCTGGCGCGCGAGGGCGGGGTCGACGAACCCTGGCCGTCCGCCGCCGGCCTGGTCGCGCGGCTGGCCAGGTGAGCCTGATTCTGTCCGTTCGCCCGTCTGCCCGTCCGCGGGTCCGCCACCGCGTGCCTCTCCGCCGCTCCGACCCTCCGCCCGTTCTCTGAGCGACTCCATCCCCTGCACCAGGGCGCGTGCCCGGTCGAGCGCCTGCTGCCCGGCGCGGCCGGAGTCGGCCCCTGCCAGCGCCGTCCCGGCGGTGCGGATGCGGGCCGCGGTGCTGTCGAGGTTGACCGCCACCTGCTCCTCGAAGTTGCGGGCGTACTCCGGCGGCACGCCGCGGAGGAAGTTCTTCGAGAACCGGATCCGATCCTCGACCCGGCTTTCACGCAGCCCCTCCGCGGCCTGTTCCAGGCGGCGACCGGCCTCCGGGCGGGTCGCGCGCGTCTCCCGGCCCAGCCGGTCGAGGTCCGCCTCCAGTCGCTCGACCTCCGCAGCCAGGCTGTCCTTCCGCTCCGCAATCCGGCCGGCCTCTCCCGCCGCCGGCCGCCCGCCCGCCAGAGCGCGCTCCAGGTCCCGGCCGATCTCGCGTTGCCGTTCGGCCAGTTCGGACGCCCGCTCCCCCGCCTCGGCGATGCTCTGTTCGGTGCGGGCGTTCCGACCAGCCTCCAGCCGCCGGGTGGCGTCGGACAGCCGCTCTGCCGCGCGGGCGCCCTGCGTCTGGCCTCCCTGCTGGCCGGCCGCCGCCCGGCGCATGTCATCGGCCGCCTGCTGAAGGCCACGTGCCGCCTCGCTCAATTCAGGCGATTGCTGTTCACGCGCCAGGCGCTCCAGCTGGCGGGCCAGCTCCTCCGCCTCCTGGGCCATCCGGCGCTGGCCGGAGCTGCCCTGGGATCCGCCGCCCTGCTGGCCAGCCCGCTGCTGCAGCTGCTCCATCGCCCGGCGGGCCCGCTCGTTCTCCTGCTGTTGGCGCGCGGCCAGCTGGCGGAGCCGCTCGAGCACCTCATCGACTTGCGCCTCCTGCTGGCGGGCGCCACTCCGCTCGACGGTTTCGTACTGGTTGCGAAGCTTGTCGGTCTCCAGCTCGAAGAGGTCGGCGAGGTCTTCGGCGTCCTGGCTCTGGCCACCTCGTCCGCCACCGCCCTGGCCCTGCTCCATGCTGACCTGGACCTCGCGGAAGGCCTCCTCGGCCCGCTGCAGGTGCTGGAGGGCCTGCTCCTCAGGGCCGAGGGCGTCGGCCGGCCGCTGGCTGCCGAGGGCGACTTCGGCGACGGACATCAGGGGCACGGCGGCCGCCAGGTTCTTCTGGACGACCGCGAAGGTCGAGTCCATGCCGGCGGCACCCCGCTGGGCCATCTGCGCCACCAGGCCGGACACCCGCTCCCTGAGCTTGCCCTGGGCGAGCGCCAGGGTCGTCAGGTCCTCCCGTCGGACGGCCTCCGTGCGGGCGGCCCCATCGCGCTCGACCTTGTACGTGCCGGAGATGATCTGGCGCTGCTGTTCCGAGAGACCATCGGGGGAATCCCCGCCCATCTGGGACTGCTGCTGCGCCCCGCGCTGCTCCGCCTGCCGGTAGTCCTTGCCGAAGGGGCGCACCCGGATGAAGTAGATGTCGGTGGCGGCGATGGCGCCGGTGCCGGCGCCGTTGTCGGTCGCCCGGGCGAAGTAGCTCACCACGTCGCCCGGCACGAGCCCGTACTCCTCGAGGAAGAAGGTGTGCCCCGCCTGAATGGACGGGAGCCGCCTGGCCGCGTCGTGCAGCACCACGGTGCGGGGCTCGCCGCCGTTCACCCGAAAGACCAGCTCGAGCCGCCGGATGCCGTGGTCGTCGGTGGCTTCGACTTCGGTGAACACCTCCTCGACCGCGGTCGCCTGCATGTCACGCCCCGGGGCCTTGAAGACGACGGTGGGGCCGCGATCATCGAGGAGGTCGATCCGGTACGTCAGGGACCCCTCGACCCAGTTGCCGCCGGCAGCCTGCAGTTCGATGCGCCAGGTGCCGTCACGCTCGAGCCGCATGGTGCCGTCGAGATTCCCGTCGTCGGCGGGACGAAGCGCCACGGTGTCACCCGCCTCGGTCACCACCCGCCCCGCGGGGACCGGGATGGTGGGCGTGACGACGAACCGTGCCGTCGTTCCCCGCGGCGCGACGATGTCCCCTCCCGGTTCCTGACGGTCCGGGGCCTGCCCGGTGAACGCCGGGTACCGCAGCTCAATGGCAAGGTTCGCGACGGTGGGGAGGTCCGCGGCCGTGAGGGTGTACCGTCGCGACTGAACCCCGCTGGCGTCCACCAGGTACTCGATCCGGTCGGTCACGTCGAACAGCCGGAAGCTGTAGCGGCCGGCCGAATCGGCGGCGATCATGGTGAGCCGCTGCCATTCCGGATCGTCGCCGGTGCGCACCAGGAGTTCCACCCGGTCGGTGCTGAAGCCACGGAGCGTGGCCTCGATCTCGATGTCACCGCCCCGGGCAACGGTCGCGTCGCCCGGCTGTACCAGCACGGCGTACGCCGACTCGGCCACCGCCTCCTGCCACGGCAGGAAGAGCGCCCTCGCCGCCTCCCGCAGCGCCTGGGGGCCGATCACGACCGCGAGCGCAGCGACCCCGGCCGCACCGACCACCGCCAGGGTTGCCCGGCGCAGCCCTGCGGCCTCGATCCGGCGGCCGTCGTCGGAGTCACGCAACCGGCGGATCGCCTCGGCCACGACCCGGTCGGCCAGCGTGGGGGATGCCGGTGGGACCGTGCTCTTGACCTGCTCGAGCGCGGACACCAGAGCGGCTTCCAGCCCGGGTTCGTGCTCCTCGACGTAGAGGGCGACCTGTTCGTCGGAAACACGGCGGACCAGGGGGAAGATGGTCCAGCGGGCGAGCACGGCCACCAGCACCATCCACCCGACGACCCGCAGCGCCAGGATGGTGGCGGCCGACAGTCCCGCGCCGGCCAGCCAGCCGCCGCCGGCCACAA
This sequence comes from Gemmatimonadales bacterium, assembly GCA_036390535.1. Taxonomy (GTDB): domain Bacteria; phylum Gemmatimonadota; class Gemmatimonadetes; order Gemmatimonadales; family GWC2-71-9; genus SZUA-320. The sequence goes on from DASWBQ010000105.1 coordinate 16,653, forward strand.
CCAGGACCAGCCCGGACAGGACGAGCGCGGTGGCGCCCTGCAGGATACGGCGCGTCCGCCACCGGCGCCGGACCCGGCCAATCAGCGCGAGCAGATCCGTGCGACGATCCTGGCTCAAGGTTCCCCCGTCGCTGGTGTCATGGTTCGAACGTATCCCCGGATGCGGCTCCCCACCAATGTCTCCGCCGCCAGCGCCAATCCGACCGCCGCCAGGAGAAACCACCACACCCCCTGGCGGCGTTCCTGCTCGGTGCTGCTGGCCAGCTCCGCCACTGACGCGGCGGCGGTGGCGCTGTCGACCGCGCCGGCGGCGATGCCCAGGTCGGCGGGGTCCATCGAGTCGAGTCGGGCTTCCTCGGGATCGACGTTCGCCGCCACCAGGTCGAGCAAGCGGCCTCCGGCCCGCGCCTCCCGAATCTCGTAGAACCCCGCTTCGTCGAGCTGCAGCGCCAGGGGCTGGCCGCTGACTTCGCGCCGGGTGCGCTGTCCCGAAGGGCCCACGATCACCACCGCCTCGTTGCCGGCAAGCTGATCCAGTCCAACGGTGGCCACCTGGCCGACGACGTAGTTCGACGGCCGCTCGACATGGCGGGCGGCGTAGAGCGCCAGCTGGTGAACGAGGGGAAGAAAGACCGGCTGCAGCGGCAGGTCGCTCCAGGCGTTGTCCAGCGAAGCCGTCAGCACCAGCAGTCGGCCCCTGGCGACGCCCCGCTCCGCCACCGCCGCGGCACCATCCGAATAGCGGGCGGGAACGTCGAGGGAATCGCCGGTCAGGCCACGGTAGCGAAGGACCCGGGTGGCGCCGAAGTCGCCGGCACCCGGGGCGGAGAAGGGCTCGAACACAGGGTGATCTCGGCGCAGCGCACCGAAGGTCAGGGTGGCGGACTCGACGATCGGGCCGACCCGGAGTCCGGTCCACTCCGGCAGGCGCGCGGTTCCCTCGCCGAGAACGACGACGACCCCGCCGCCGTCCTCGAGAAACCGACGGAGCCGATCCCCCGAGGCGCCACCCGGCAACGACGCGTCGTGAAAGAAGACGACGTCCGCGGCATCGAGGTCGGCGGCGCGCAGCGGTGCGGTGCGGGTAGTCACCTCAACCCGCGGGGTGCCACTGATCGCGAGGGCGCGCTCGACGAAAGCCGATCCCCCATCCCCGCGGTCCACCAGGAGGACCCGCACCGGCCGAGGCGGGTTGGCGACGAAGCGCAGAGTGTCGTCAGCCGCCAGCGCGCCTCCCGGCTGGCGCACGGCCACTCCGCGGGCGGGTAGATCGCCAAGGGTGACCGGGCCGAAGGTCGCCGTGCGACGTGCCCCTGTCGCCGGCGCCGAGCCGACGGAGCGGCCCTCGACCGCCAGCGTGATCGTGGCCGCCGTGCTGGTGCTGTCGGCCGTCAGCTGGGTGGTGACCAGGACCCCCGGTCGGCCCGTCCGCGCCTCCTCGAGGAGCTCCACCTCACTGAAGCCCGCATTTGCCGCCGGGTCCCCGGCGACATCGACCATCCGGAAGGTCGTGCCCAGGGGCAGGGGCTCGATGACCTCGCCCCGCCAGCCGACGCGCTGGAAGTCGCTGATCAGGATCAGCGTCCGCTGGGGGCGCTCCGAGCCGGCCAGGAGGTCTCGCGCCGCCCGGAGTGCCACGGCATAGCGTGTCCCGCGCATCGATGGCGTGGCGGTCTCCAGCGCCGCGGCCACCAGGGCGCGATCGGTGGTGGGTCCCGCGGCCACTTCCGGGGCCGCGTCGAAGAGGAAGAGGGACACCCGATCGCCCGGCTGGAGGCCGGCCAGCACGGCGCGAGCCGAGTCGCGGGCATCCAGCCACCGAGCCGCTGCTCCCATGCTGGCGGAGCGGTCGAGGAGGATGACGACTTCACGCCGGTTGGCGTCCGCACCCGCGGCCGTGGCCCCACCCTCCGGGACGAAGGGGCGGGCGAATGCCAAGGCAAGGAGTGCCACCGCCAGAAGGCGGAGCAGGAAGAGGGGCCAGTGGTGAATCTGCTGGCGCCGTGCCTCCCGGAACGGAATCCGCCGAAGGAACATCAGTGACGGGAACCGGACCGGATCCTTCCGCTCCCGATGGCGCAGGTGCACCACCAGCGGGATGGCCAGCGCCGTCAGACCGGCCAGAAAGAGCGGGACCAGGAACGCGAGCGGCATCAGCGGGTGCGGCTCAGTTCCTGGCGCCGGGCCAGGTAGGTGTAGAGGGCGTAGTCGAGCGGCCGCGACGTGTCGCAGAGCGCGTAGTCCACCCGGTTCGCCCCGAAATCCCGCTCGAGGCGGCCGACATGGTCGCGAACCAGTTCCCGATAGCGGGCGCGGAGGTCCTCGGGCACGACCGGCAGCCGGTCACCGGTCTCGAGGTCCTCGAAGGCGGAGGCCGATTCGAACGGGAACTCCAGCTCGGCGGGGTCGAGCAGGTGGAAGGCCAGCACGTCGGCGCCGGTGGCCCGCACCAGCCCGATGGCATCGCGGACCCGGTCGGGTTCGTCGTAGAAGTCGGAGATGATGACGACCAGGCCGCGCCGGCCCAGCCGCTCGGCCACCTGGGTCAGCGGCCCGGCCACCCCCCCACCACCGCCAGGCACCAGCCGGTCGATCGCATGCAGCACCATGCGCAGGTGCCGGGTGGACGGTGGAATCCACTCCCGGACCTCGCCATCGAAGAGGACCAGCCCGATCCGGTCGCGCTGTCTGGCGGAGAACCAGGCCAGGCAGGCGGCCAGGTAGCGGCCGTAGTCGAGCTTGCTGACCGCACCGCTGGCATAGGTCATCGACCGCGAGACGTCGAGGAGGATGGTGACGCGGGCGTTGGTCTCCGCCTCGTAGGTCTTGAGGTAGTACCGATCGGTACGGCCGTAGAGGCGCCAGTCGATGCGGCGGATGTCGTCCCCCGGCATGTAGGGCCGGTGCTCGGCGAACTCCATCGAGAGCCCGAGCCGCGAGGACCGGTGCAGGCCGTGGAGGAATCCATCGACCACGGTGCGCGCCAGCAGCTCCAGGTTCCCGATCGTCGCGAGGACGGCCGGGTCGAGGAAGTCGCTGGCGGTGGGCTCCTGGCCGGTGGGGCGCATGGTCAGAGCGCCGACCGCGGCGGCGCCACCTGCTCGAGCAGCCGGTCGACGACCTGGCCGGTAGTGACCCGCTCGGACTGGGCGTGGAAGTTGAGCAGAACGCGGTGCCGAAGCACTGGGTGCGCCAGAGCCCGGACGTCGTCGTAGCTGACGTGATAGCGGCCCTGGATGAGGGCGCGCGCCTTGCCCGCCAGGATGAGACCCTGCGCGGCGCGGACGCTGGCGCCATAGAGCACCCACTTCCTGATGAAGTCGGGCGCGCCGTCCTCTCCCGGGCGGGTCCGGCGCACCAGGTCGACCGCGTACCGCACCACCGGGTCGGCGGCCGGCACCCGCCGGACCAGCTGCTGGAATGCCACCAGGTCGGGGCCGGTGAGCGCGTGGGAGAAGGCCGGGGCCTGGATCGCGGTAGTCCGCTTGACGACCTCGACCTCTTCGGCTGCGGGGAGGTGCTCGAGGATGATCTCGAACAGGAACCGGTCGAGCTGCGCCTCGGGCAGCGGGTAGGTCCCCTCGAGCTCGATCGGATTCTGGGTGGCGAAGACGAAGAACGGCGGGGCCAGCTCGTAGGTGCGTCCCTGCACGGTCACCCGATGCTCCTGCATCGCCTCGAGCAGGGCGGACTGGGTCTTGGGCGGGGTGCGGTTGATCTCGTCCGCGAGGACGATGTTCGCGAAGATCGGGCCGGGCAGGAAGGCCAGCCGCCGCTGGCCGGTCGCTGGATCGTCCTGGACGATGTCGGTGCCGGTCACGTCGGACGGCATCAGGTCCGGGGTGAACTGAATCCGCGCGAACCGGAGGTCGAGCGCCTGGGCCACGGTGTGGATCAGGAGGGTCTTGGCGAGACCCGGGACGCCGAGCAGGAGGCTGTTGCCGCCAGCGACGAGCGTCAGGAAGACCTGCTCGATGACCTCGTCCTGTCCGACGATCACCTTGCGGATCTCGGTCAGGATCTGGCGGTAGCCGTGCTGCAGGCGCTCGGCAGTGGCGAGGTCGTCGGCGGGGGCGCTGGGAGTCGTCATGGGTTCGGGGTGCGGGCGCTACCGGGTGAGCGCGTAGATGACGTAGTTGACGCCGAGCTTATAGGCCTCGTTGGTCAGCTCGATGGGGGCGAAGTCGGTGTCCGACCACTCCCAGTACTCGGCGATGTCGTTGTTGTAGTTCACCATCACCATCAGCCGGCCCTCGGGGTCGTTGTCCTCGAAGATGCCATAGAACTCGGACGGCGCCCCATAATAGGGATGGGTCATCTCCAGCGACGCGATCCGGAAGAACGAGTCGAAGACCGGATGGCCGGCGTCGAGCCGTACCATCCGGTGGCCCGGCAGCACCCTGGCCATCTGGTCCTCGAAGTTGGACCACTGATTGCCGGCGAAATCGTCGATGATCAGGAACCCGCCCTTGCGGAGCCAGGCGCCCAGGGTGGCGACCTGGGCGTCGGTCGGCCGCCAGAAGCCGGGCTCGACCATGTAGGCGATCGGGTACTTGAACAGCTCCGGATCGTCGATGCGGAGGACGTTGCCCCCTCCCAGATAGGTCGGGACCAGACTGACTTCGCTGAGAATCTTCCCGAAGTGCAACTCGGCGCGGTTGTAGTCGTGACTCCAGGCGTTCATGCTCCGTCGCCCGAAGCCCCCCAGCGGGTTGTCGTAGCGCAGCCGCACGAACGTGAATTTCCCATCGTACGACACGTTGGGTTCGAGTTCCTGTCGCCCGGACTCCTGCATCTGGGCGGCGGCGAGCCCCACCCCTGCGGCGAGGAGCATCACCATTCCCAGCGTCGGCAGCATCCGGCGTGTCATTGACCGCTCCCTCGCCGCTCGCGGATCCGGAGCAGCAGTTGTTGGGCAGGTTCGAAGGAAGGGGCCACCTCAAGGGCCCGCAGGACGCTGCGCCGGGCCTGGTCCAGGTCGCCCGCCTCGAACCAGGCGAGCGCCAGCTGATAGTATGCGTCCGCCCGGTCGGCCGGGGCGAGGGCCAGGACGGCCTGGCGCTCCCGCACCGCCTTCCGGTGGTCGCCAAGGCGGGCGTACAGCACGGCCAGCCGGGCGTGCAACCCGGCCTCGCGCGGGTCGATGAAGACCGCCCGCTCGAGAGCGGTGGCCGCCCCGCGGGCATCGCCACCCTGCTCGCGAAGCTCCGCCTCGGCGACGTTGGCGTCGTAGTCCGACTCGGCCAGCGCGGTGAGACGGCCCAGGGCCGCGGCGGCCGCCGCGCGGTCGCCACGCTCCCGGTACAGCCGGCCGAGCTCCCGGTCGGGACTGCCGCTCTCGACGTACTCCGGGAAGCGGGCGCGGGCCGACTCGTAGTGTCGCACCGCGTCGGCCGTCCGCCCGCTCCGGGCCAGCCCGGCGGCGGCACGCAAGTCCGCGACGAAGCTCCCGCCGCTGTCGCCCGCGACGGCGGCCAGTGGAGTGCGGAACCGGGTCCGGAGCCACTGGTCGAACTCGCGGTCGAACTGGGCCGCACCCACGCCGGTGCCGAGGGCGATGACGGTGTCGGTCGCCAGCCCGTCACGATATCCCTCCAACATCTTGCGGATGGCGGCGAAGCCTCGGGTCGATTCGATCATCTCGCAGACCAGCGACGCCTGGTAGTAGGCGTGGCCGATCTGCTCGGGATAGGTGGGCCGCACGAAGCCGTCGTTCAGGCGGCTGACCGGGAGCAGCTTGCCGCCCTCGAGGGCCTTCAGGAAGCCGAGGGTGACGTTCGCGCCCCAGCCGGGACGGGCCCGGCGCTCCTCGAGCACGGACAGGCCTTCGGAGAACCATCGGGGGACCCGGTGGTTGGTCATCCCGAGAGTGAAGGTGTGAGCCAGCTCGTGCCAGAAGGTCGAGCCCCAGTTGAACTCCCCGCGCGGCCGGGCAGAGGGCGCGTCGAGCGCGACCACCGTGCCGAAGCTCACGCCCAGGGCGCCCAGGCCGGCGAGGCCGACGGTCCGGACGGAGAAGTCGGCGTGACGCCGGAAGAGCTCGACCTGGACCGGCGTGGCAGGACGGTAGCCATAGCGTGCCGCCAGCTGGTCATAGGCCGTCTCGGCCAACTCCGTCAGGTAGGGCGTCAGCAGGTCACTGTCCTCCGGAGCGGCAAGGAACCGGAACCGCGCCGACGTCGTGGTCCGGAACGAGCGCATGACGTCGAGGAGGTCGAGGGTGTTCTTGTACCACACGTTGAAGGGATCGCGGCCAAAGGCGCGCTCCAGGTTGCCGCGACCTTCCGCCATGGCGCCGATCCGGAGCTGGTTGAGGCCGAGGATGCCCAGCGCCTCCGCGGAGGTCGAATCGGCGGCGACGGCCCGGCGGCCCCACGCCACGGCCTCGCGGTAAAGCCGGTTCCTGGCGCTGACCTCGGCGATGGTGGTGTAGAACCCGGCCGGGCGCGGGTTGAGCCCGGTGGCGCGGCGGCGGTCCTCCTCGAATGCGGTGCTGTCACCCCGGAAGAGCCGGGCCGCACCCCGGACCGCCAGCGCCTCCTGGGCCGATGGGTTCACCTCGAGGGCCCTGGTGGCCTCGGACTCCGCCTCGGCCCAGGCCTCCGCATCCAGGTGGCTCCTGGCCAGGGCCACCCTGCTGCCGACGAGACTGGGGTTGGTGGCGAGACTCTGCCTGACCAGGGCGGCGGCCTCCGGGGAGCCCTCCGCCTGTCCGACCATCGCCTTGCCCAGCAGCGCCTCGGCGTTCCGTGGCTGGCGGCTGAGCACTTCCTCGAAGCTCTCGAGGGCATCGGGCCGGTTGTGCCGCTCCAGAAACAGCCAACCCACGGCGAGCCGGGGGGTGAAGTCGGTACTATCCGCGGCGATGGCTGCATCGTAGGCCCGGAGTGCCTCACGGTACCGGGAAGGCTCCTCGGGCCCCAGTGCCCGCAGCGCATCGCCCAGGACGGTCCACTGGGCTGCGGTGAGGCGAGTCCCGGCCGTGCGGACCATCGCCCGGAGCCGATCGCGTCCTGCCCGCACCTCGCCCCGCTCGATCTCGAGCAGGCCCAGACGGACCTGTGCGATCATGGCCTGCGGGCCGGTGGTCACGCCCCGGTAGGCGCTCTCCGCCGCCGCCCGCCGCCCGCGCAGCTGGAGGACGTCGCCCAGGGCGATCTGCCAGGCCGAGCCCGACGCCGCGCTCCGGCGAGCCAGTGCCTCCGCCTCGGCGTACTTCCCGGTCCCGAGCAGGCGATGGTATTCGCCGAGGCCCTGGGCGGCCTGAAGGGCCGCCCCCGCGGGTGGGCCGGATGCCGCACCGAGCGCGAACACCAAGGCCAGGATCATGGCTTGGCCTCCGTGCGGCGGCGAATCGCCTGACTGGTCTCGGCCAGGGCCACCAGGAGGTCCTCGAGGGCCCGTTCATATGCGGTGGAGTCCATCGTCGCGCGGCGGCCGCGCAGGCGGGTCACTTCGGCCTCGAGAGATCGCCGGCGGTCCAGCAGGCGCGCCAGCGCGGTGTCCCCGGCCGCGGCGGAGACCACGGAGCCCGGCGCGGCGAAGGCGAACTCCCGGGCAAGGGCCGAGTCGGTGATTCGCGCATGCTCGGTCCGGAGCCGGTTCCCGGTCTCGTACTCGCGGGCGACCTCGCGGTCGGCGAAGAGGAACGCCTCGAGGAGCGAGAGTTCGCCGTCCTTGTCGGCGTCGGCGGACTCGCCGCTGAACGCCCGGGCGAACGCCGCACCGAACCGGGTCTCGTTCCGCTCGAAGCCGGACTTCGTGGCGGTGATGACCAACCGGTTCCGGGCAGCGAGGGCGTCCGCGAACCCGCCGCTGGCGCTGGCAGCGATGACCAGGGCCACCGGCCCCGGCCAGGCGTCCACCATGGCGCCGAGTTCGCCGGCGGATAGATCGGGGCCAGGAAGGTTCAGCCGGGGCTCGCCCTGGTCCGACCCGTGGCCGAGGTAGACGATCACGAGCCGGTCTCCCGGGCTGGCCGTCAGCAGGGATCGGGCGACTTCCTCGGCCAGCCGGGCCCTGGTGGCGCTTCCGGCCGGCCGGCCCTGCGCGCGCGCCGAGTCCCCCGAGAGCCAGGTGATTCGCTGGGGGGCGACGCCATGCCGCTGCAACCCCGTGATGAGCTCCTGGGCCTGCCGCGAGAACGCGGCGATGTAGGCCGGCTCGCCACCCACGCCGGTCACCACCACGACCCGAGGCCCCGGCACCTGCGCAACGGCGACGGCGAGCAGGAGCCGGATCATGCCAGGCCCCAGCGGCGGCGCAGTCCCCACTCGGCCGACAGCAGGCCCAGGAGCAGCAGGAAGACGATGGGCATGTCCCAGAGGTCGAGTTGCTCGGTGCGGGTGATGCCCCGCTCTGTGTAGACGACATCACGGGGGAGGGAGGACACCGTGGCCGGCGTGTAGCTCCGGCCGCCGGTCTCATCCGCGATGCGGCGGAGCACCGCGGGCCGCATTTCCGCCCCGAAGTACTCGCGCCCGACGTCTCCGACCCGCACGAACGCCGGCTCGACGACCAGGCTGTCGTCCCCGGAGATCGCCACGGCCTCGATGCTGTACTCCCCCGGTTCCCGGGCTGGCGCCGTGCCGCGGTAGAGGCCATCCGTCCCCGGCGCCAGTTCGAGGATCGCCTCCTCGGAGGCTCCGGACGGCGCGGTCACCCTGGCCTTGACGCTGGCGCCGTTGACCGGCTGCCAGCCCGCGTCATGAACCTCCACCTCGAAGCCGATCGGCTCCCCCTGGCCAATCTGGGAGGTCAGGGTCACCAACTCGGCCCGCTCGGGCACGTCCGCGGTCAGCCACCGCAGCAACTGACGCATCGCGGTCTGGTGGCGGGTGTCCTCGACCGGCACGTCGGCGTGCATCCGCCACAGCCACGCGTCCTGAATGGCGAGGGCGGCGGAGCGGCCGCGGCCGTACCGCTGGTAGATCAGCACCGGCTGGGTGCCCCCGCCGGCGGTATCGGTGCCCGCCAGCAGGACGGTCGCTCCCGGGCGGGGCTCGCCGACCCGGTTCACCGACGTGACCGGTGGGAGCGAATCCCAGCGGCGGGCGGAGGCGGCGTCATCGGCCGCGAGGCGGATGGCCGGATGGGTCATTCCTGCCGGGGTGACCGCGACCCGAAGTTCTCGAAACCAGCCCGAGTCGCGCGGCTGGTCGAGGCGGACCGGGAGGACCTCATCGAGGGGGGTGTTGGAGTACCCGCCCTCGGCGAAGGCCCGGCGGCCGCCCAGCGCGAGCAACCCGCCGCCGCGACGCGAGACGAACTCGACGAGCATCCGGAGCTGATCCACCGTGAAGGCACTGGCCTCCACGCTGCCCAGGACCACCCCGCGATACCGGTACAGTTCCTCCCGGGTGCGCGGGAAGCCAGCCACCAGGTCGAGTGAGTCCTTGACGCCAAGGCGCAGGAACTTGTTCTCGGCGGTGCGCTGGAGCCCCACCAGGCGGAGCTGCCGGTCGTCGCGCACCGCGCGGCGAAGGAAGGCGAACTCGGGCCGGGGCTCTCCTTCGTAGTAGAGAATGTCCTCGGCGCGGTCGACGACCGACACCAGCACCTTCCGCTCGTTGTTCCGGCTGACGGTCTCCTGCGAGCGGGCCGGCACCCGAACGGTCAGGGTATGAAACCCCTCGGTCTCGAGAGGCACGGGAAGCCGCACCGACGCCACCCCACCGTCGCCGGGGAGGGCGAGGCGGCGGGTGGCCAGGCGCTGGCCACCGTCCTCCACCACGAGGTCCACCGAGTCGCGGCCGCCGCCCTGCTGACGGATCAGGGCCTCGACCAGGACCGACGAGCCCTTGAGCGCGGTGCGGGGTGCCTCGACCCGGGACAGCTCGAGATCGTCGGGAAAGCGCTCCGCTCCGATCGCGACGGTGTGGACCGGAATCTCGGCGGCTGCGAGCGAGAGGAGAGACGCGGTCAGCGCGGTGTCGGCGTTGTCGGCGCCGTCACTGACCAGGACCAGGCCCGCCAGCGGCAGGGCGGCGAGGTCACGCCGGGCGTGGTCGAGCACCGCGGCCAGGTCGGTGCGTTCCCCGTCGAACCGGAGGGAGTCCGCAGCTCCCCGCCGGGAGGCCGTTCCCCCAAAGCGGAAGAACCGCAACTGGAACCGCTCCGCCAGTTCCCGTACCACGGGCGCCTCGGGGCCGAAGAGTTCTTCCAGCGTGGCCCCCCGGGTCATCGGGCCCGCATCGGCGATCCGCATGCTCTGCGAATCGTCAAGGAGGATTCCCAGCACATTGCGCTGGGCGATAGCGGTGGAAACGAGCAGCGCCGGCCGGAGGAGCGCGGCCGCGACCAGGGCGAGCGCGGTGGCGCGCAGGAGCCCCAGGGCGATTCGCTGGCGGGTGGTCAGGCGATGGCGGCGCAGCGCCACCACCAAGGCGGCGGCCGCCGCCACGGCCAGAGCCCCGGCGACGGCGACCTGCCACCCTTGGGCGGCCCAGACGAAGCGGCCCGTCTCGAAGACGACGGGCCGGTACTTGAGCAGGAGTTCGAACACGTCGTTATCAGGTACCTGCGGTATCGAACCTCAGTTCCAGCGTTCCGCCAGGCGCCACCCCTGCCCAACGGCCGAAGAGTTCCCTCATGCAGCTACGTACGCGTGCCAACTCGTCGTCGCTGACCGGGCGGCCGGGGTGCCGGCCGGCGAGGGCCGCCCATTCCGCGGCCTCGCGGTTGACGGCATCGGCGGTCCAGTCCGCGACGCCAGCGCGCTCCAGGTCGAGCAGGCCCACCAGATGCTCCACCGCAACGGCCTCGTCCGGCAGCGAGCCGCGGGGTCCCTTTCCCTCGGTGTCCGGAATATCCCACCCGTCGGCGATGAGCCCATAGAACCCTCGCCGAAGACCCAGGACGCTCTCAACGGCGAAATGCGTGAGGTCATGCCGCGGAAAGAAGGCGGCCCGGGGCCCCTCCTGCTTCTGCCACGTTACCGAGCCGTCGTCCCGGGTGCACCGGAGCACGGCTCCGCCATCGGACCGCTTCTGAATGGAGATGCGCAGCAGAGGCATATCGACACCTCCTACGGCCGCTCGCCCTCACGCCAGGTCACCCGCCCGCTGCCAACGGTTCGCCGGGCCCGGACGGTGCCAAGCTGGTCGAGCGGGAGCGTTCCCGGGTCGCCGGTCCAGGTGACCGAGTCGCCGGCCCGAGGACTGGCGTGGATGCGGTAGACGGCGGCGCGCGTGACTGGGTCATCGTGGCCCAGCCCGACGGCATTCCGCCGCGTCATCGCGGCGAGGAAGCCGGCCAGCGGCTCTGCCGGCCGGGCGAAATAGTCGGAGCCTTCCACCAGGGTGGCGTCCAGCTCGAACAGCCGCCGCCAGGCGTAGACCCGCGGTTCGTTCACTTCACCGACCCGCATGGCGCCGAAGGTGGGTGAGTCGTCCGGGCCCGAGTTGAAGTTCGACTGGATCGAGAGGGTCACGCCAAGCCCCACCGCGCGGGCGAAGTCCTCCTCGCGGGCATAGGAGAAATGCTCGATCCGAAGACGGCCGGCGGCCAGACCCTGCCGCTCGGCGTGCAGGGCGGCATAGGCGTCGAGCGCCCGTTTCACCGCCTCGTCTCCGATGGCGTGGGTAGCGACGCCCAGACCCGCGTCGAGGGCCCGCCGCGACCAGTCGAGCATCTCGGCCGTCGTCATCCGGGCAACCCCGGCGGTGGCCGGCTCGTCGGCGTAGGGGTGCGTGAGGGCGGCGCCGCGGCTGCCCAGGGCACCGTCGCCGAACAGCTTGATGTGGGTGATGCGGATCCGGGGCGAAAGCCGCCAGTCCCGACTGCTCGTCAGGAGCGACTCGGCAAGGGCGCTGGGGGCCGGGATCATCAGGTTGACCCGGACCGGCAGCGGTTCGATCGAGTCGGTGCGCCGGAGGAGGCGGAGATAGCTGCCGAAGTCGGCGTTCAGGGCAACCACCCCGGGGAAGGCGAGGAAGCCGGCGTCATGCACCTCGACGACGCCGCGCTCGGCCAGCGCCTGCGCGGCGAGCCGGAAGGCCGTCACGATATCGCTGTCTGCCGGGGCCGGAATGAGGCGCGTGACCGACTCGTTGTCGCGCTCGAGCAGGACGCCGCCGGGGGCAGGGATGCGGCCGCGCTCCATGGCGGCGGTGTTGACCCAGCCGGCATGGCCATCGGTCCGGGCCAGGAAGACCGGGTGACGCGGCGCGGCGCGACTCAATATCTCGTGCGAAGGCAGCGCCTGGGTTCCCCAGTTGGCCTGGTTCCAGCCGGCTCCCACCACCCACTCGCCTTCCGGCAGGGTCTGGGAACGCTCGCTCACGAGGCGGCCGACTTCCTCGAGCGACCCGGCCCTCGAAAGGTCGAGAAACAGCCGTCCGCCGTCGCGGTCGTTGAGGAGCCAGAAGCCGACGTTGAGCAGATGGACGTGGTGGTCCACGAGGCCGGGCATCGTCACCTCGCCGGTGTCTGCGGGTGGGGTCACGCTGCCGGGACCGCCGCAGGTGGCTGCCAGAAGGCCGCCGAGGGCCACCCGTCGCCTCATCCGGCCTTCTCGCCGCGGCCGGTCTCGAGATGGAACCGATGCAGCACGGCATGAACGACCGGGGCGAGCATCACACCGGCCAGCACGATGAAGACCAGTCCTGCGAAGAGGGCATAACTGCCGACCAGCCACTTTCCGGCCAGGGACCGGATCGGGCTCACCGGACCCATCCCGCCAAGCAGCATGGCGGCGTTCAGGAAGGCCTCGGGCCACGACAGGCCCTCCACCCAGTGGTAGATCCCCATCCCGGTTCCCAGGGTCAGCACCATGAGGGGGAAGAGGGCCCACGCCCGGGTGGCCATGTGCCGGGCAAGGTGCCAGGGATGATGTGACGGAACGGACGCGGGCCGAGTCATGGAGACCCCCGTGGAAAGGGAACAGTCGGTTGGATGGGCGGTGACGTCCGGCGCGCCGGTTCAGCTCGCGATGGCGATTCCCTGTTGGACCCGGACGTGGGTCAGCCAGCCGTGGACGTCCTCGACCCGCCCGTTGGCCACGTCGAGAAAGCGCTGCTGCAGCTGACGGGTAATGAGCCCCACCTTGCCCGTGCCCACCGCGATCCGGTCTACGCTGCGGACGGGCGTGATCTCCGCCGCCGTGCCCGAGAAGAAGACCTCGTCCGCGACGTAGAGCATGTCCCGGGGGAGACTGACCTCGCGGACGGGAATCCCCACGTCCTGGGCGAGGGTTACGATGCTGTCGCGGGTGATGCCCGGCAGGATGGTGCCGTTGATCGGCGGGGTGTAGAGGGTGCCATCCCGCACCAGGAAGATGTTCTGACCGGACCCCTCGCCAATCATCCCATCGGTGGTGAGGGAGATCCCTTCGGCGAAGCCGTTGGCGAGGGCCTCCATCTTCACCAGCTGGCCGCTCAGGTAATTGCCGGCGATCTTGGCGCCGGCCGGGATGGTGTTGGGCGCGACCCGGTTCCACGAGGAGACGCAGGCGTCCACCCCATTCTCGAGGGCTCCGTCACCGAGGTAGGCGCCCCAGGGCCAGCAGGGGAGATAGACCTCGACCGGGCTGGCGAAGGGAACCATGCCGGCGGCGCCGTATCCCCGGAGCACCATCGGGCGGATGTAGCAGGCATGGAGTCCGTTGCGCTCCACCAGGTCGCAGCAGGCGGCTACCAGCTCTTCGAGCGAGTACGGCACCTCGGTACGGTAGATCCGGCAGGAGGCGATCAGGCGCCGGAGGTGATCCTCGAGCCGGAAGATGGCCGGGCCCTGCGGAGTGGAGTAGCAGCGCACCCCCTCGAATGCGGAGGAACCGAACTGCATCGAGTGGGCGAGGACGTGCACCTGGGCGTCCTCCCACCGCACGAACGCGCCGTCGTGCCAGATCCACTCGGTCGCAGTCAACTGGCTCATGGCCGGTCCTCTTCAAGGGGTACAGGATTTTACCACCACAGCTAGGTTCCCAACACCCGTCTTCACCGAGTGTCCCATGGGTCCTGCCCGGCTCTCCGTGCTGCTCTTCCTGGTGCCCGCGCTGCTGTCCGCCCAGGCGGCCCCGCCGATCCGGGGGTTCTCACCAGTGGCAGCCGCGGCTCAGGCCCGGCTCGAAGCGACAATGGCCGGGCTACTCAGTCGTGATTCGACCGGCGCCTGGTTCAGGGAGTTCACCCGGTTGCCGCATCCCGCCGCGTCCGAACGGAACCGGCAACTCGCGGAGTTGATCGCGTCCGCCTGGAAGGCGTACGGGCTGGAAGACGTCCGGCTCCGGCGCTACGAGGTCCTGATGCCGTGGCCGGAGCAGGTCCGCGTCACGATGACGGCGCCGAGCGCTCACCAGGCCAGGCTGACGGAGGACTGCTATCCGGAGGACCGCGACGCCTGTGTCGGGCCCGAGCTGACCTACCTCGGCATGTCGGGCTCGGGCGACGTGACCGGTGAACTGGTCTACGCCAACAGCGGAAATCCCGCCGACTACGACTGGCTCGAGGCGCAGGGCGTAGACCTCAAAGGGAAGATCGCCATCGTCCGGTACTCCAATCCGTACAGCTATCGCGGCTTCAAGGCGTTGACGGCGGAGCAACGCGGGCTCAGGGCGATGCTGATCTACTCCGACCCGCAGGAGGATGGCTACCGGAGGGGCCTGACGTTCCCGAACGGGCCATGGGGACCGGAGAGCCACATCCAGCGGGGGGCCATCAGCTACGACTTCATCGTCCCCGGCGACCCGCTCACGCCGGGTTGGGCCTCCGGGGAGGGGGCGCGCCGAATCCCCGAGGCGGAAGCCCGGAGCATCCCGAAGATCATCGCGGTACCACTCTCCGCGCGCGACGCAGAGCCGATGCTCCGCGCCCTGGCCGGGCCGGTGGCCCCCTCCGCCTGGCAGGGGGCCCTGCCGTTCACCTACCGGGTCGGGCCCGGCGCCACGGTGCAGGTGACCGTGAAGATGGACGGGAAGACCCGGCCGATCTGGGTGACGGAGGGACGCATCCGGGGGAGCGAGACGCCCGACCAGACGGTGGTCCTCGGCAACCACCGGGACGCCTGGGTGTACGGCGCGGTGGACCCGAGCAGCGGCAGCGCCACCCAGATGGAGCTGGCGCGGGCGCTCGGCCGGCTGGTGAAAGACGGGCGGCGCCCGAAACGGACCATCGTCTTCACCAGCTGGGACGCCGAGGAATGGCACCTGACCGGGTCGACGGAGTGGGGCGAGGAGTTCGCGAAGGAGTTGCAGGCGGGGGCGGTGGCCTACCTCAACGTGGACGGGTCGACCAGTGGCGCCGAGTTCAACGCCAGCGCAGTGGCGACGCTCAACCGGCTGGTGCAGGAGGTGGCGCGCGACGTGGCCGACCCGGCGACCGGGAAGTCGCTGCTAGAGGTCACCACCGCGCGGGTGGGCGCCGACGGCGTAGTGGACAACAAGCTGGGCTCGGGCTCCGACTACACCGTCTTCCTCAACTTCCTCGGTATCCCGATCGTCGACCTGAGCTTCGGCGGGCCGTACGGGGTGTACCACTCGCAGTACGACAACTACACCTGGATGAGCCGGTTCGGCGATCCGGGTTTCCGCTACATGACCGCGATGGCGGAGGTCTGGGGGCGGATGGCCCTCCGCCTGGCCAACGCGGAGATCCTGCCCTATGACCTCACCGCCATCGCTTGGCGGCTGGGGCAGTTCCTCGAGGAGCTGGCCGCGTTGCCCGGCGTGAGGGAGCGGCTCGACCTGGCGGACGTGACGGCAGCGCAGCGCGCCATGCACGAGGCCGCCGAGGGGCTCGAGGCCTCGCTCAGGCGGGGGGGCGCAGCTCCGCAGATGGTGAACGCGGCGATGCAGCGGCTGGAACAGCAATGGCTGCTGGCGGACGGCATTCCGGGCCGGCCGTGGTTCCGGCATGCCCTCTACGCGCCGAAGTACACCTATGCGGCCCTGGAACTGCCCGGAGTCCGCGAGGCGGTGGACGCGGGGGACTGGGGCGCCGCGCGGCGGGAAGCCGCGCGCCTGGCGGAGCGCATCCGGGCCATGACCGCGGCGATCACCGTCCTGCGCTGAGGGCGGCTACGCCGGTGTGAGGACCTGGAGGCTGACCCTGGTCATCAGGTCCTTCACCCGGTCCCGCCAGGCCACCATGTGCGGCGCCTCGAGGTGGGCGGCCAGCGCCCCGAGGTCGTTCCACTTCTCGATCACCATCACCACGTCCGGCCGCACCGGTTCCTGAATCGAAATGCCGGACGGGGCGTCCATCGCGGCGCCGTACTCGATGCAGCCATCCTCCGCCTGCACTTCCGGAGCGAGCCGCGCGAATTCCTCGAGCCAGGCCTCCTGTGCCCCGGGGCGCAGGGTGATGGTGGCGAGCACGTGGATCATGGCACCTCCTGAGTGAACGGCGGCGAGCCACCGGCCAGGGGAAGGACTTCGTTGACCAGCGCCAGCAGCAGGCGCCCGGGTTCCTCGAACATCATGAAGTGGGCGCTCCGCTCGAAGGTCATGAAGCGCTTGTGCGGGGCGGTGATCCGGTCATACCAGGCCTTTACAGGCTGGTACGGGGTGTGGAGGTCGTGCCGTCCCATGAGGAAGACGACCGGCACCTTGAAGTCGGTGATCTTCCCAAGGTCGATCCTGTTGATGTCCTGTATCAGGCCGCTGCCGATCCACCCGCTGGTGGCAAACTGGGCGGCGATGTCCGCCGCCGTGTATTCCGGCGCCCACTGGGGGAGGGAATAGAAGAGGTCGAAATCCTTCCGGCCGTACCATCCACCATTGTACTCCCGGGCCCACTTGCGCACCTCCAGCAGCGACTCGATCCTCGGGTTCGGGCCCGGGTACGGCTCGAGGGTTTCGAGTGTGCGCACCGCCTCCACATTGCCCGCGCGCCGGGCCTGTGCCAGTACCCTGTCGTAGATGACCCGCTCAGCGGCGGTCGAGACCGCCTGGCCCATGCCGACATACGCGTAGAGGAGGTCGGGCCGCTTCTGCGCGAGCAAGGTGCCGACCATGGTGCCCCAGGAGTAACCCAGCACGACGACCTTCTCCTTGCCGAGCCGTTTCCGGAGATGCTCCACCACCTCCTCGGCGTCCCGGACCATCCGGTCTACCGAGAGGGTCCGGGCAAGCGTCGCGGAATCGGCGGTGACGGCGTTCTTGCCGCTGCCGCGCTGGTCCCACTGCACCACGGTGAAGAAGTCCTCCCACGGCTTCTGCCAGGCCCAGCTGGTCGGCATCATCGGCCAGGCGGGTCCCCCGTGGATCATCAGGAGGACCGGGTTGGCGCGGTTCTGCCCGCGGATCGAGATCCACTGGGTGGTGCCGCCGACCTGGACCGGCTCGAGCACCTCGATGCCTTCCGGCGTGCTGATCTTCTGCAGGTCGGCGATCCGGGCGGTGACGGCGGCGCGGTCCCAGGAGGTCGGCCCCGCTTGCGCGCGCATGGCGGCGGCGGGCTGGAGCAGGGCGATCAGGGCGGCGAGCAGAGTCGAGCGGAGTGTCATGGCGTGTGGGTGAACCATCCGTACTGGAAGGGCTGGGGGACACCAGCCGGGGTCAGGTGAGTCTCGGTCTCGGCTGAGCGAAGCTGAAACACTGGGCCCAGCAACGCAACCATGCGCGCCGTGTCGTACCGCTCGACGGGCAATCCGCTGCACCGCGCCGGTCCATCACTGGCGAACGTGGCCAGGATGACATGTCCGCCCGGCCGCAAGGCCTGCGTCAAGGCCCGCACGTAGGCCTGCTGGTCCTCGGGGTCGGTCAGGAAGTGGAGGACCGCGCGGTCATGCCACAGCGCGTAGCGGCGCGCCGGCTCGAACCGGGTCAGGTCGGACCTGATGACCTGAACGGCCTGACCGAGCCGCGCCCGGACAGCTGCCAGGGCAACGGAGGAGACGTCGAGCACGGTGACGTCCTCATATCCAGCAGCCAGCAGGCGGTCTGCAAGTACCGAAGCCCCGCCACCGACGTCGAGGATCGGCGCCCCTCGACTGATCCCGGCCTGCTCGATGAAGCGCAAGGAAACAGCCGGGTCGGCCTGATACCAGCTCAGTGCCGTCGGGTCCCGGGTCTGGTAGACCCGGTCCCAGTGCACGCGCCTCGCCTCACTGTCGTTCACGCGTCGAGCCTCTGAGCGTACGGGACCCACTCGCCATGTTCGAGCCAGCGCCGGAGGATCCGGAGGTACATAGCCCAGCAGCAGGAAGAGATCCGGTAGTGCTCGTTGGCCTCCGGCCAGCCTGCATGGTAGAACTGCATCCAGGTAACGTCGCCTCGGGCCTCAAGGCGCACCCCGACGCGAGTGCCCTCCCAATCCGGGTCTGACCGGGTCATCCGGAGCTCGAAGGCCTCACAC
This sequence comes from Gemmatimonadales bacterium, assembly GCA_036390535.1. Classification (GTDB taxonomy): domain Bacteria; phylum Gemmatimonadota; class Gemmatimonadetes; order Gemmatimonadales; family GWC2-71-9; genus SZUA-320. Next base: position 34,949 of record DASWBQ010000105.1, read on the forward strand.
GGTCTGGCCACGGCCACCACCGCACGCCAGTCGTAGTTCGGCTCGAAGAGGAGTTGATACTCGTTCCCGACCTCGGGTCGGCCTGCGCTCCGGGCGGTCCACCAGGCGTCGAGGCC
>DASWBQ010000106.1:0-5372 GCA_036390535.1 Gemmatimonadales bacterium
CGTCGGATCCCTGCCACTTCCTGGGCCCACCAGAGCGGGAAGGTGTCGTTGTCCCCGAACGTGAACAGCACCCCGTACGGAGGCACCGAGTTCAGGAGGTCGTAGGCGAAGTCGCCGGCCAATCTTGCGTCCGCCCCGTGCTTTCGGGACGCCGCTGTGAAGTTGAGCGCGAACGGGATCGCCGCCAGCATGAAGACAGCCGCCGCCAACCTGGCCCGGCCCGCCAGCAATTCCATCACCTTCCTGGCCAGGGCGGCCAGGCCGATGCCGGCCCACACCCCCCAGACGAGGAAGCTTGCCACGAAGAAATAGTCCCGCTCCCGCACCTCGTGATCGTCCGACCGCGGGAAGTACTCGTAGCCCACGCTGAAACCCGGCTTGAAATTCATGTAGGCCACGAGTCCCAGTCCCGTGGTCAGGAAGAGCACCATCAGGAGCCACCAGCTGCCCCGGTCCGCGCGGCGCTGCGCCAGGAGGCCGCGGGTGCCCAGCCAGAGGAAGAGCAGCGTGAACAGGGTGCGCACCTGGATCGAGCCCAGGCTCGCGCTGACGCTTTTGCCCCACTGCCAGTCGAAGTACTGCACGTAGTTGAGCAGCTGCAGGCCGAGCAGCGTCAGGTTGCGGCCCGGATTGTCGGGCCCGCTCAGGACTGTCGGATCGTCGAACGGCGTCCGGGGGGGATACTGCTCCCGCCGGATCACCGCGAGGAGGGCCTCCCAGGTGGAGGGATCCGCCTCGTTGATCATCGGCCGGTGACCGGCCCGAATGTAGAGGAAGAGGTAGATGGTGACGCCGACCGAGGCGAGCACCCAGCTGAGCAGGGCGAACTGGCCGGCGCCCCACCGCCACGCCAGGACAGCCGCCATGACGAACAGGACCGCGCCGACGGTCACCAGCGTGGCGCTGCCCAGGCCGGTGCCGATGAGCAGCGACCAGATGCCCGCCACGACGGCCACCTCGCCCCATTCCCGCCTGGCCTGGGCCGGGTCCGCCGCCGGGGCGGCTCGGAGCACGGTCACCAGGTAGAACACCAGCGCCGGCCCCGCGAGGAGCGCGAGGAGGTGGTTCCCCATCGAGACGCCGCCCAGGTAGACCGCGAGCAGCAACAGGCGGCTGGCCCGGGGGTTCCCGCGGTGGGCCCGCCACCGCAGCGCCAGCCAGGCCATGAGGGCGAGGGTGAAGGTGGCGACACCGTACACCTCGGTCTCGTTGGCGTTCTGCCAGGTGGTGAACCCGAACGCCGACACCAGGGCCGCCGAGACCGCCCCGCCCCACTGGACCGGCGCCGCCGAGCCGGCGGGCAGGTCGCGGGTGAGCTGGCGGACGATCTGGAACGCGATCAGGAACCAGAGGGCCGCTCCGGCCGCGCCGAAGACCGCCGACATCAGGTTGGTGCGCCAGGCATACTCGCCAAAGGGCACCAGCAACGCCCAGACGTGTCCCAACAGGACGAACAGCGGCGTGCCGGGCGGGTGGGGAATCCCGAGGGTCCTGGCCGCGGCGATGAACTCGCCCGCATCCCAGAAGGTGACCGACGGCGCCAGGGAGACGACGTAACCGCAGAGCACCGTCGCGAACACCGCCAGGGCACCGCGGTAGGGTGGCCGGTCGGGGGCGGCGATGTCCATCGTCGCCCTCAGGCTCCCAGCGCCCGGGCGCGGGCCAGCGCGTCACCGATCGTCTGGCCCGCGGTGGTCCGGAAGAAGCGGGCGCCGCGTTCCCACGCCAGGACGGCGGTCACCGGATCGTCGGTGGTGCAGAGAATCGGCCGGCCCAGCGCGCGGAGCCGGCCGAGGTCCAGGGCCCCGGGGCTCCAGGCCGGCTCGACGGCGACCCGCTCGGGCTGGACCCCGAGCCGAGTGGCCTGCTCGAGCGCCTCGGCGCACTGCTCACCAGGATGCGTGGCCGAAGTGGCGATGAGGACCAGGCCCAGTCCCCCGGCCTCCGCCCGGAGGGCGAGACTCGAGAGGTCGTCCTGACCCAGCCGGCACTCGATGAACCGGGTGCCGGGGCCGGCAGGCTCGAGGAAGACCGGCTCATCCCCTACCTCGACCGGGCCGTCCCCGGTCATCCAGACCGTGGCGGCATCCGCCGGGAGACCGAGTCCGATCGGGACCGCCAGCGGGCGGAGCGGTTCCGGCAGCGACCACGACCTGGCCAAGGCGCTGAATCGGGAACGGCCTCCGGCCAGGATGGCCCAGTCTTCGCCGGTGAGGAGTTCGAGGCCAAAGCGGGGCGCCACCTGGAGCAGCGCCTCGAGTTCGTCGGGGCCCATCCCGGTGAGGTGGAAGGCGCACGCCTCGAGCCCGCCGGCGGTCTCCACCGCGAGAGCGCCCTCCCATCCATGGGACAGGAGGGCGTCGCGGATGGCCCTGATCGGGCGACCCGGCAGCGGGGTGACGATCACGCGCCGGCGGGCTTGGCCGGGGGCGCCCCGAGGATTGGTGTCACCGCCGGAGCCGGGCGGGCCGCCGCGGGCGATGGCGCTGGCGCGACCGGAGGCGGTGGGGCGGGCGGGAGCGGCGGCAGCACCTCGCCCCGGCCCAGCATCGCGAGATCCTCGCGGTCGATGGTCTCGCGTTCGAGCAGGGCCGCAGTGATCCGCTCGAGCAGGTCCCGGTTGGCCAGGACGATCTCCCGGGCCCGGGCGTAGGACTCGTCGAGGAGCCGCTTGACCTCGCCGTCCACCAGCTGCGCCGTCTGCTCGGACACGTCGCGGCGCTGGGACAGCTCGCGTCCCAGGAAGATCTCGTGCTCCTGGTCGCCCACCGACATCACCCCGACCCGCTCGCTCATCCCGAACTGGGTGACCATCCGCCGCGCGAGGGAGGTGGCCCGTTCGATGTCGTTCCCGGCCCCGGTCGTCACCTTGTCGGGCCCGTAGACGATCTCCTCGGCGACCCGGCCACCGTAGAGCATCGCCAGGTTCCCGAGCAGCCAGCTCTTGGTGTAGTTGTGCCGGTCGACCTCGGGCAGCGAGGCCGTCAGCCCCAGGGCCCGCCCCCGGGGAACGATGGTCACCTTGTGCACCGGGTCGGCGCCCGGGGTCATCATGCTGACGATGGCGTGGCCCGCCTCGTGGTAGGCCGTGATGGTGCGGTCCTCCTCGGTCAGCTGGAGGCTGCGCCGCTCGACCCCGAGCATCACCTTGTCCTTGGCGTCCTCGAAGTCCTCCATCTCGACCAGCACCTTGTTGCGCCGCGCGGCCAGCACCGCCGCCTCGTTGACGAGGTTGGCCAGGTCGGCGCCCGCCAGCCCCGGGGTTCCCTTGGCGAGCACCTCGAGGCGAACATCGGGCGCGAGGGGGATCTTCCGGGTGTGCACCCGGAGAATGCCCTCCCGTCCCTTCACGTCGGGCGCATCGACCACGATCTGCCGATCGAACCGGCCGGGCCGCAGCAGGGCGGGGTCGAGGACGTCGGGCCGGTTGGTCGCGGCGATGAGGATGACGCCGTCGTTCGACTCGAACCCGTCCATCTCGACCAGCAGCTGGTTCAGGGTCTGCTCGCGCTCGTCGTGCCCGCCGCCGAGACCGGCTCCGCGGTGGCGGCCGACGGCGTCGATCTCATCGATGAAGATGATGCAGGGCGCGTGGGCCTTCCCCTGCTCGAACAGGTCCCGCACCCGGCTGGCGCCCACGCCGACGAACATCTCGACGAAGTCGGAGCCCGACATCGAGAAGAAGGGGCGTCCCGCCTCGCCGGCGACCGCCTTCGCCAGCAGGGTCTTGCCGGTGCCCGGCGGGCCGACCAGAAGCGCGCCCTTCGGAAGGCGGCCGCCGAGCCGGGTGAACTTCTGCGGGTCCTTCAGGAACTCGATGATCTCCTGCAGCTCGACCTTGGCCTCGTCCGCGCCGGCCACGTCGGCGAAGGTCAGCTTGGGCGTGTCCCCGGTGAGCAGCTTGGCTTTCGACTTGCCGAATGAGAAGGCCCGGTTCCCGCCGGACTGCAGCTGCCGCAGCAGGAAGAACCAGAGCCCGAGAATCACGATCCACGGCAGGGCCGCGAGCAAGAGCGTGGTCAGGCCGCCCTTGGGCTCCCGGGCCGTGACCGCGACCCCGGTCTTCTCGAGACGGTCGAGGAGGACCTCGCTGTTCGCCACCGGCAGGAGCACGGTGAAGCTCTTGGCCGCCAGGTTCCCGGCGGAGACCGCGGTCTTGAACTCGCCCTTGATGGTGCGGCCATCGAAGATCTCGACGGTCGCCACGTTGCCGGCGTCCAGCTGGCGGCTGAACTCCGTGTACGACAGTTCGGTCGTGGCGGTCCGCTGCTTCGACATGACCTGCCAGAGGAACGTCCCCACCAGGACCAGCATGGCCCAGAGGGCGAGGTTCTTGCTCAGGCCGGACCAGCCGCCGGCGGGGGGTTTCTGCAGGGAACGGGGAGCCATCAGTCACTCAAGTCCGCGATAAAGGGTAGATGGCGGTACTCCTCCGCATGGTCGAGCCCGTAGCCGACCAGGAAGGCGGGAGGAGCCTCGAATCCGACGAACCGGATCTCCGGTGGCGGATCCGCCATCAGCCGCTTGTCCAGCAGGGCGCATACGGCCAGCGACCGCGGCGCCCGGGTGCCCAGGAGGCCCAGGAGCCGCCGGAGCGTGTTGCCGGTGTCGATGATGTCCTCGACCAGGAGGATGTGCTTGCCCTCCAGCCGGGTCTCCGGATCGTAGACGAGCCGGACGTCCCCGGTCGACACCTTGCCGGCGCCGTACGACGACGCCACGAGGAAATCCACCTGCAGGGGGCGCTCGATCTGCCGCACCAGATCCCCGAGGAAGATGAAGCTCCCCTTGAGGAGGCCGAGCACCAGCAGCTCCCCATCGGGGTAATACGCCGCGATGGCCGCCCCGAGTTCCCGGACCCGGGCGGCGATCGTCTCCTCGTCGAAGACGATGGAGGTGACCGTCCGGCCGCCGGTGCGGCGGAGCACTTCAGGTGTGCGTGACATCGATGCGCATCGCCTCCATCCCGTCGCCCGGCACCGCCGCGTCGGAGCGGCAGACCCCCGGAACCCAGACCACCGCCCCGCCCTGCCGGAGTACCGGCCATCCCGGCCGCTGGTGACGTGGAACCCCGGCATCCTGCATGCAGCGGACCACGAGCCGACTGCCGGCCCCGCCGAAGGGGCGAATCCGGTCCCCCGGACGCCATCCGGTCAGCTGATATTCGGCCGGCAGGACCGAGGCCGTCCAGCCATCCCGCCGGACGGGCTGGCCTCCCGGACCCGGACCCCAGCGCACCTGCCACGCTCCCCAAGTCACCTCCCCCGCCCCGGCACCGATCCCGGTCTCCGGCGCCACCGGTGGGACCCGGACCAGCGCCAGACGCTCGCGGTTGAGCTCGGCGATCCACCCCTGGCCGAGTTCCAGACGTG
>DASWBQ010000107.1:0-3052 GCA_036390535.1 Gemmatimonadales bacterium
TCCTCGATGATCCCGTAGCAGATCGTCAGGCCCAGCCCGGTCCCGCGACCCGCCGGCTTGGTCGTGAAGAACGGCTCGAAGATCCGGGCCAGCTCCGCGGCCGGGATGCCGGTGCCGTGGTCGGTGAACTCCGCCAGCACATCGCCGGGACGCCCCGGGCTGCGCGCCGTCCGCACCCGCAGGCGCCCGCCGCGTTCCATGGCGTCCGCGGCATTGAGCAGGATGGCCATGAATGCCTGGATGACCCGCTCCCCGTCCACCAGGACCGGAGGCAGGCCTTCCAGGAAATCCCGCTCCACCGTGAGGCGCTTGAACCGCTGGTGGTGCTTCAGCAGGAAGAGGGTCTGATCGACGAGCTGGTTGAGATCGGTGGCCCGCCGGTGGCCCGGCCCGGGGCGGGGCCGGCTGAAGTCGAGGAGCTGGTCCACGATCCGGGTGCAGCGGTGCACCTCCGCCTCGATGATCTCGAGGTACTCCCGGACGGTGGCGTCCGCCCCGCCCGTGAGCCGCGACTCGATCGCCGCCACGCAGGCCCCGATGGTCGCCAGGGGGTTGTTGATCTCGTGCATGACGCCGGCGGCCAGCTGGCCCACCGCGGCGAGCTTCTCGCTCTGGAGGATCCGCTGCTCGGTCAGGCGCCGCTCGGTGACGTCCTCGCCGAACGTGATGACGTGGGTGATCACGTCGCCATCGAGCCGCATCGGGATGCGACTCTGCCGGAAGACCCGTCGTTCGCCCGCAATCTCCACTTCGTGCTCGCGCTGGACGGTCTCGCCGGTCTCGAAGATCCGGTCGAACTCCGCCTGGAGCTGGTCGGCCGGCTGCCTGGTGAGCACGTCGAACACCCGGCGGCCCACCACCTGGTCGCGACGCATCCCCTGGGTCCCCGTCTCGCGCTTGCGGTTCCAGACCTGGATCCGGTAGTCCCGGTCCACCACGTGCAGGCCCACCGGGAGCGCATCGATGACACCCCTGATGAACCGGCGCTGGTCCTGAAGTTCCCGGGATCGGGTGGCCACTTCGGCCGCGAGGTCCTCGGAGAGGAGCACGGCGTCGAGGAACGGGGAGAGCACATGGGCCACCACGGTCAGCAGCGGCTGCGCCGGGCCGGGGCCACCGGCGTCGTGCCCCTCGATCTCGAGCCGCCCCAGAGCATGTCCACCATGGACCAGGTCCACCTGGGCCGTCCGAGGTCCCGGGGTATCCGCGGCGGCCTCGTCGCGATGGGACGCCGGGAGCGGGGGGGAGGCGATCGGCACCAGGCGCGTGGCATTCGGTGCCCGGCGCCAGACGATGGCGCGACGGGCATCGAAGTGCCGTCGGAGGAGGTCGGCGACCTGCCGGAGGGCGTCGTCGGGAGGCAGGTCCCGATTGAGCGCCTCGGCGACCTCGCGGATGAGCGCGAACTCGTTCAGCGCCGGGATGGGCGTCACATCCCAAAGCTAGGCAGGTGGTTAGAATTGCTCCATGCCCTCCGCCATCCGCCCCTGGATCAACGGCCGTCCCGCCCGAGGCCGACGCCAGTCCGTGCCGGTCACCCGGCCCTGGGATGACCGGGTACTCGCCCACATCGAGCTCGCCACCGCGACCGACCTCCAGCACGCCATCGCCGGGGCGGCCGCCGCCTTCCCGGTCCTCCGTGGCCTGCCGCCGCACCGGCGGAGGACGATCCTGCTGGCGGTGGCGGACGGACTCCGGTCCGAGCGCGCCGCCCTCGGCCAGCTGATCGCCGATGACGCCGGCAAGCCGGTCACCCTCGCGCTGGGCGAGGTCGACCGCGCCACCAGCACCTTCGTCATCGCGGCCGAAGAGTTGCGGCACGTCACCGGCGAGGTGCTCCCCGCCGACGTGGATCCACGGGGCGAGGGCCTCATCGCCCTGACCCGCCGCTTCCCGCTTGGCCCGGTCGCCGCGATCAGCCCGTTCAACTTCCCGCTCAATCTGGTCGCGCACAAAGTGGCGCCGGCGATCGCTGCCGGCTGCCCGGTCGTCCTCAAGGTGCCTCCCCAGGCGCCACTGGCCTCGTTCCGGCTGGCGGAAATCCTGGCCTCGGCCGGGCTGCCGCCGGGAGGCTTCCAGGCCCTGCACCTGCCCATCCCGGTGGCGGAGCGGCTGGCCACCGATCCGGCCCTGCCAGTGCTGAGCTTCACCGGCAGTCCCGCCGTGGGGTGGCACTTGAAAGGCCTGGCGGCGCGCAAGCGGGTCATCCTGGAACTGGGCGGCAACGCGGCCGCCGTGGTACACAGCGACGCCGACCAGCTTCCCGCCGTGGCAGCGAGGATCGCCTGGGGGGCCTTCGCCTATGCCGGGCAGGTCTGCATCAAGGTCCAGCGGCTGCTGGTCCACCGCCCGATCTACCGGCGGTTCACGCGAATGGTGGTGGGAGCTGCCCGCACCCTGGTCGCGGGGGACCCGCGCGACCCCGCGACGGTCGTCGGCCCGCTGATCGATGACGGTGCCGCCGACCGGGTCCAGGGGTGGATTCGCGAGGCCCTCGGCGAAGGGGCCACGTCCCTCGTGCGCGGCCGCCGCCGGGGCCGTCTGCTGACGCCGACGATCCTCGAGAGCGTCCGGGACACCAGCAAAGTGTCCTGCCGTGAAGTGTTCGGGCCGGTACTGACGATCGCGCCCTACGACGAGTGGGATGGCGCCCTGGCGACCGTCAACGCCTCGGAGTTCGGGCTGCAGGCCGGGGTCTTCACCCGGGACGCCGCCCGGGTGTTCGAGGCGTTCCGCACCCTTGCCGTCGGCGGGGTGGTGGCGAACGACATCCCGACCCTGCGCCTCGATCACCTGCCCTACGGCGGGGTGAAAGCCTCCGGCTTTGGCCGCGAAGGCCTGCGCGACGCCATGCTGGAACTCACGGAACCGCGCCTCCTGCTCTGGAAGCCATGAGCGAGGCGGGGCCCGGCGTCCTGTCGATCGACCCCGCGTGGGGCGCCGCCATCGTCGAGGGGGGCCTGGTGCTGCGGCCCCGTCTTCCCGCCGGGGCGGCCGCGATGGAGGTGAGCCGGGTGAGGGTGCACCGGACGGTGCTCGACCTCAGCGCCCG
>DASWBQ010000108.1:0-4259 GCA_036390535.1 Gemmatimonadales bacterium
CCTAGATTTGGATCACTCCCACCATCAATGGAGCCCCATGTCCGCCGTGCAGTGGTACCGCTGGGACGACATGCCGAAGGAGAAAGTCAGCGACCTGCTGGACCGCCGGCTGATCACCGGCGACCGGATGATGCTGGCCCATGTCTACCTCAAGAAGGGCTGCCTGGTGCCGATGCACCAGCACGAGAACGAGCAGCTGACCTACGTCCTCGAGGGGCGTCTCGATTTCACCATCGGCACAGACCGTGCCCAGCAGGTGTCGGTCGGCCCGGGCGAGGTGCTGTTCCTGCCGTCGAACGTGCCCCACGAGGCGGTGGCCGCGGAGGATACCCTCGACGTCGACGTCTTCAGCCCGCCGAGGCAGGACTGGCTGCAGAAGACCGATGCGTATCTCCGGAAGTAGGGCGGGAGAGGGCGGGAAAGAGCGGGAAAGGGCGGGAACCCTGCCCGGCCTCGCCACCGCCCTGACCGTCATTGCCGCCTTCACCGCCCCTGCGCACGCCCAGACTCGCCGCGACCTCACATCTTTTTTCCAGCAGGCCGTCGCGGAGGAGGGGATCGTCGGGGCGGGGATGTACCTGGTCACCCGCGATGGCGTGATCGACTCGGCGTTCGCCGGCTTCGCCGACCGGGAAACGGGGCGGCAGGCGAACGGGGCCACCATCTGGCACTGGGCCTCGATCACCAAGACCTTCGGGGCGATCGCCGTGATGCAGTACCGCGACCGCGGCAGACTCCGCCTCGACGATCCGATCGTGCAGTACGTTCCGGAACTGGAGCGGGCCCACAACCCCTACGGGCCGATGCGCCAGGTCACGGTGCGGCACCTGCTGTCGCACACCTCGGGATTCCGGTCGGGCACCTGGCCCTGGGGCGGGAACCAGCCGTGGCACCCGTTCGAGCCGACCGAGTGGGCCCAGGTGGTGGCGATGCTGCCGTATACCAGGCTCGAGTTCCCGCCGGGCTCGAAGTACCAGTACTCGAACCCGGGCTACGTCTTCCTGGGCCAGGTGGTCTCGCGGCTGGCCGGCGAGGACTGGGAGGTCTACCTCCAGAAGAACGTCCTGTCGCCCCTGGGGATGACCCACGCCTATTTCGACATCACTCCCTACCACCTGCTCAAGGACCGGTCGAACAACTACTCCGTCAAGGATGGGACGACGACCGCGCAGGGGCTCGACTTCGACACCGGGATCACGGTGTCGAACGGCGGGCTCAACGCCCCGCTCGCCGACATGGCGAAATACCTCCGGTTCCTGCTCGGCGCGACGCCGGGTGACGCCAACCCGCTTCCGCGCACCACCCTGGAAGAGATGTGGACGGTGCAGGCGGCTTCCCAGGCGGGCGAAGTGCTCGGCACCGGGGTCGGGCTCGGGTACTTCATCGAACAGCGCGGCCAGGTGCGGCTGATCGGCCACACGGGGAGCCAGGCGGGGTTCCGGTCGTTCTTCTGGATCCACCCGGAGTCGGGGCTCGGGATCATCGCGAACTTCAACACTGCCCCGGCGCAGGAGTCCGGAGAGAATGTCCGCCCGAACGTCAGGCGGGTCTTCCAGGGGCTCATCGAACGCTTCGCGGCGCTGACGCAGGCGGACAGGCGGAGGGGCGGAGGAGCGGAGTGATCAAGGATTCCGCGCCCGGCGACCGGCGTCAGTTTCTCCGGGAGAGCGTGGGGAACCTCTTCGAGAAGGCCCTCGAGGCCACCGAGGAGCGGATGATCCAGCAGCGCTACGTCCGGCCGCCGGGGGCGCTGACGGAGATGGCCTTCCTGGCGGCCTGCACCCGCTGTGGCGAGTGCGTCACCGCCTGTCCGCCGAAGGTGATCCGGGTGGCGCCGCCGAGCGCGGGGCTGGCGGCCGGGACGCCGTACCTCGAGGTCCGGCGGGATCCGTGCCTGGTGTGCACCTCGATGCCGTGCGCGCTGGCCTGCCCGACCGACGCGCTGACGGTGCCGCCGGACATCTGGGAAGGGCTGCGGCTGGGGGTGGTGGAACTGGTGCCCGAGCGGTGCGTTACGTTTCGGGGCCAGGTATGCCAGGCCTGCGCGGACGCCTGTCCGCGGGGCGAAAAGGCGCTGGTGATGGACGAGGGCGGGCATCCGGTGCTCCGGCACGAGGGGTGCGTCGCCTGCGGGGTCTGCATCCGGGCGTGCATCAGCGTGCCGCCGTCCTTCGAGTTCCGACCAGAAGGGGGTTAAGTGAGCGACGTCCCGTACCGGGTCGACAAGCCCTGGGGTTACGAGTTGATCTGGGCCCGCACCGACCACTATGCCGGCAAGATCCTGCACGTGAAGGCGGGCCACGTCCTGTCCTGCCAGTACCACAACCACAAGGACGAGACGATGCACGTGCTCCGGGGGGAACTGATTCTCCGGATTGGCACCGCGGCGCACCTGGACGAGCGGCCGTTCCGCGCGGGGGAGTCGGTCCACATTCCGGCCGGCGTGGTCCACCAGATCGAGGCGGTGGTGGACACCGACGTGCTGGAGGCCTCGACCCCGGAACTCGACGACCTGGTCCGGCTGAGCGACCGGTACGGAAGGAGCTGACCGATGCAGGTGATCATCCCCCTCGCCGGCAAGGGCACCCGGCTCCGGCCCCACACCCACCTGGTCCCCAAGCCGCTGCTCAAGGTGGCCGGCCGGCCGGTGATGGACTGGGTGATGGACCGGCTCGAAGGACTCGACGTCTCCGAGCTGATCTTCATCACCGGCCACCTCAAGGAGCAGGTGGAACTGTACGCCCGGGCCCGCTACCGGTGGCCGGCGAGGTTCATCGAGCAGAAGGTGCAGGACGGGACCGCGGGCGCGGTGAACCTGGCCCGGCCCCACGTCACCGAGCCGGTGCTGATCATCTTCGTGGACACCGTGTTCGAGGCGGACCTGACGCTCATCAACCGCACCAAGGCCGACGGGATCATCTGGGCCAAGGAGGTCGAGGACTACCAGCGGTTCGGGGTGGTGGTCACCGACCCCCACGGCTACATGACCCGGATCGTGGAAAAGCCGCACGACCCGATCTCCCGGCTGGCCAACATCGGGCTCTACTACATCAAGGACACCGCCGCGCTGTTCCAGGGGATCGACCACGTGCTGCAGTCGCCCGCCAACCGGGGCGAGTACTTCCTGACCGACGCCTTCCAGCACATGATCGAGCGGGGGCGGCGAATCCAGACCGCCGAGGTGGGCGGGTGGTACGACTGCGGCACGATGGAGGCGATCCTGGAGACCAACGAGACCCTGCTCCGGAAGGGGCACGGGCGCGGCCCGAAGTTCGGTCCCGACGTCACCATCCACGAGCCGGTCTACATCGAGGACGGGGTCACGATCGAGCGCAGCGTGATCGGTCCCAACGTCTCGCTGGAGAAGGGCACGAGCGTACTCGACAGCCACCTTGCCCACACCATGGCCGGGCAGCACTGCAGCCTGACCGGGGTCCGGCTGAGCCACTCGCTCCTCGGCAACCACGTCCGGCTTCGCGACGCCAGCGGCTCCGCGAGCCTGGGCGATCACGCGGAGTACACCGGTGTCCCCGACTGACGAGCTGGCACGCTCCTACCTCGACCTCCGCTGGCACTTCGACCCGGCGGCCGGCAGCCTGGAGGGCGCGCACGAGCAGGACAACCGGCTGGGAATGTTCGATGCGGCCTCGGTGCGGGAGCACCTGGCCGCGTTTCGTTCGCTGGAGGCGGCGGCGGAGGCGCTCGACGTGGAGAGCCCCGACGAGGAGATCGACCGCACCGCGCTCATCGACGAGATCCGGGTGGCGATGTTCCGGCTCCAGCACGAGCGACCCGGGGCGCGAAACCCGGCGAGGTGGGTGGGGCACCTGGCGGAGGCGCTGGCGCCTCCGCGGGCGGAGGGACGGAGAGGCGGAGGGGCGGAGGGGCAGGCCCTGTTGTCGCGGCTTCGTGCCGTTCCCGCGTTTCTCCAGTCCGCCGAGGCATCCCTGACGGAACCGGCCGAGCCGCTGGTGGACCTCGCCGCCGAGCTGATCGAGCCGGTGGCTGACCTGATCACCCGCCGACTGGCGGAGCATGGGGACGACGCCGAACTCTATCCCCAGCTCCGGGAGGCGGCGATGAGCGCGGAGGGGGCACTGGCGCGCTTCCGACTGGCGCTCGACACCGAGATCCGGGAGCAATCGGAGACTCACGCTCCCGGGGCAGGGGAGGAACAGTTCGAGCGGTTGCTCCACCACCAGCACGCGGTGCGGGGCGGCGCGCCGGATCTCTGGCGGCAGATCCTCCGGCTCGAGGAG
>DASWBQ010000109.1:0-2956 GCA_036390535.1 Gemmatimonadales bacterium
AGCACCGATCGAAGCCCCGGCGTGCTTCTTGTCTTTTCGGCCGGCGGCCGAAACCCCAATCCACCCGTTTTGCGGGTGGTCGTTGATTTCCAGGCGCAGGGGCGCTCCCTGACGGCCTGAGAGAGAGGATCGAGACGTGAGCCCGTCGTTCAGATTCAAATCCGGCTGGCCTCTGGGGCTGGTCGGCCTGCTGCTGGCCGTCCTGCTGGTCGCGGGGGCCTGGCTGCTGGTGGTGCGGCTGGAGGGGGAGGGGCCGGTCGTCGGCGTGGACGCGTCCTCCCCGCTCTACCTCGGGAAGGCCTCCGAGGTCGCCGTGACGGTCGCGGACCCCAAGAGCGGCCTGCGGCGGCTGGAGGTCGTGCTGACCAAGGACGGCAAGCGCGTGGTCCTGGTCGACGCCCCCTATCCCGTCTCAGGGCTGCTCGGGCTCGAGAAGGTGCGGGAGGACCGGCGGCAGGTCAGGATCGACCCTGCCGCGCACGGGTTCACCGACGGCAAGGCCGTGATGGCCGTCCGCGCCTGGGACCACTCCTGGCGCAACTGGTGGGGCGGCAACGTCACCCAGCTCGAGACCGAGGTGGTCGTGGACACCCGGCCGCCGACCATCGAGTCGCTGACCCAGCAGAACTACGTCAACCAGGGGGGGGCGGGGGTGGCGGTCTACCGCCTCTCCGAGCCCTGCCCGGTCAGCGGCGTGCGCGTGGGCGGCACGTTCTTCCCCGGCGCCGGCGGGTATTACCCCGACCCGCTGGTGCACATCGCCTTCTTCGCGTTCGGCCACCAGCAGGGCGCTGGGACGGAGATCGCCATCGAGGCCGCCGACCGGGCCGGCAACAGCGGCCGCAGCCGGTACGCCTACCACTTCAAGCCCAAGAAGTTCAAACGCGACACGCTCAACGTGAGCGACGGCTTCATCACCCAGATCCTGCCCGAATTCCAGGCGGTGCTGCCCGCGCAGGCCAACGCGACGCTCAAGGAGCGCTTCCTCTACATCAACCGCGAGCTGCGCGCCGCCAACTACCGGACCATCACCGAGGCCACGCGCCAGAGCGAGGCCGCCATGCTGTGGAAGGGGCCCTTCACGCGCCTGCCCAACGCGGCGCCGCGGGCCGGGTTCGCGGATCACCGCACCTATCTCTACGAGGGCCGCGAGATCGACCAGCAGCACCACCTCGGGGTGGATCTTGCCTCGCTCGCCCACTCCCCGGTGCCGGCGGCCAACGCGGGGGTCGTGGTCTTCACCGGCGAGATCGGGATTTACGGCCAGACGGTCATCCTGGACCACGGCTTCGGGCTCTTCACGATGTACTCCCACCTGAGCCGGATCACCGCCCGGAAGGGCAGCCGCGTCGCCAAGGACGCCGTCATCGGCAACACCGGCAGCACGGGGCTGGCCGGCGGCGACCACCTGCACTTCAGCGTGCTCGTCCGAAACACGTTCGTCGACCCGATCGAGTGGTGGGACCCCCACTGGATCAAGGACAACGTCATGCTGAAGCTCGATGCGGTGAAGGGCGGCGGGGGGCAGGGCTGAACGGCGCCGCGGCCGGGCAGTCAGCGGTACGGGTTCGAATAGGGAGCGGAGGGCGCACATGGCGCAGCACCGGGTGACGAAGACCATCGCCGAGATCAACGCGAAGATCCGCAGCGGGCGGGTCGTGGTGGTGACGGCCGAGGAGATCATCGACATCGTCCGCTCCGAGGGGCCGGTCGAGGCCGCGCGCCGCGTGGACGTGGTCACCACCGGGACCTTCGCGCCCATGTGCTCCTCGGGGGCATTCGTCAACTTCGGCCACACGACCCCGCCGATCAAGGCCTCGCGCGTCCTGCTCAACCGCGTCCCGGCCTACGGGGGGCTGGCGGCGGTCGACTGCTACATCGGCGCCACCGAACCCGCCGAGGACGACCTGCTGAACAAGGTGCACCCCGGCGAGTTCCCCTACGGCGGCGGCCACGTGATCCAGGACCTCGTGGAGGGCAAACCGGTGCGCCTGGTGGCCGAGGCCTACGGCACGGACTGCTACCCCAGCCGCCGGGTCGAAAAGGAGGTGACCCTGCGGACGCTGCCCCAGGCGACCCTGTGCAACCCGCGCAACGGCTACCAGAACTACAACTGCGCCGTGAACCTCTCGGGTCGCACCGTCTACACCTACATGGGCACGCTGAAGCCCGAGGCGGCCAACGCCAACTACTGCTCGGCCGGGCAGCTGAGCCCGCTGCTGAACGACCCCCACTACCGCACGATCGGTCTCGGCACGCGCATCTTCCTCGGCGGCGGGGTCGGCTACGTGGTCTGGCACGGGACGCAGCACAACCCGGCCGTGCCGCGCACCGCCGCCGGGGTGCCGGTGCGGGCGGCCGGCACCCTCTGGGTGATGGGCGACCTCAAGCAGATGAGCTCGGAGTTCCTCGTCGGCGTCAGCATGCAGGGCTACGGGTGCTCGCTCGCGGTGGGCCTCGGGGTCCCGATCCCGCTGCTGAACGAGGAGATCGCGGCCGCGACCGGCGTCTCGGACGAGGAGATCTTCACCCAGGTGGTGGACTACGGCCGCGACTACCCCGCCGGCCAGGCGAAGAGCCTCGCCCAGGTGAGCTACGCCGAGCTCAAGAGCGGCGTCATCACCCTGCAGGGCCGGCAGGTGCCGACCGTCCCGCT
Source organism: Gemmatimonadales bacterium (assembly GCA_036390535.1). Taxonomy (GTDB): domain Bacteria; phylum Gemmatimonadota; class Gemmatimonadetes; order Gemmatimonadales; family GWC2-71-9; genus SZUA-320. The sequence goes on from DASWBQ010000109.1 coordinate 2,657, forward strand.
GTCGAGTCTGGTCAAGGCGCGGGCGATCGCCGCGTCCCTGAAACAGTGGATCCGCGAGGGGCGTTTCCTGCTGGGCGAGCCGCAGTTCACCCTGCCCGACGCCTGACCGGAGGCCGAGCCCGTGCCCGCCTCCCTGCGCGCTTTCATCGCGGCCGAACTCCCGGCCGCGCTCCGGGAGGCTCTCGACCGGCTCCGGGAGGAGCTGGCGGCTGCCGGGGTGCGGGCGCGCTGGGTGCGGCCGGAGGGCATCCACCTCACGTTGAGGTTCCTGGGGGAGGTGCCGGTCGAGGCGGTCGCCCG
>DASWBQ010000110.1:0-6969 GCA_036390535.1 Gemmatimonadales bacterium
GGGGGGCCTCGAGCGGGTGCAGCCGTCCGACGAGGGTCGCCATCGCCAGCGCGGGGTCCGCCACCACGATGCGGCCGTCGGGGCCGCCCTGCACCCCGGCGAACTCATCGGCGAGCAGCACGCCACCGGCCGCCGACGCCCGGAACTCGTCGAGGTAGCGTGCGGAGGTGAGGAACGAGAGCTGGGACGGGCCGGCCTGGTCCAGCGGCGCGACGCCGTGAACCATCCGGTCCAGCGCACCCACGGCGCGACCGCCGACCAGCTCGGCGACCGCCTGGAGGGTCAAGCCGGGCTCCGCCATCCGGCGGTCAGGGGCCCCGAAGGCGCTGGGCCACGCGGGTCGTGATGTCGAGAGTCTTGTCGTAGGTGATGATCCCATTCCCCTGGGCGCCCAGATCGATGATCATGGCGTAATTCCCTTCGGCCCGGATCCCCTCGATCACCGCCGTCAGCCGTTCCTGCATCGGCTGCAGCAGATCCCGCTCGCGCTGCGCCAGGCGCTGCTGGATCTCCGCCTGCTTCTGCTGGGCCTGCTGCCCCTTGGTCTCGAGCTCCTTGCGCTTGGCGGCACGGTTCGAGGGCGAGAGCATCTGCTGCTGCTGCTCGAACTCGGCCACGGCGCTGTCCATCGCCGCCTGGAGCTTGCCAGCCTCGGCGCGGCCCGCCTCGATCTCCTTGGTGAACGTCGACTCCGCGGCCGCGTAGCCCGGCATGCCCGCCAGCAGCGCCCGGGCGTTCACGAAGGCGATCCGGCCAGGCGTTGCCGCCGGCCCCTGGGCCGCCAGAGGCAGCGCCGCCAGGGCGGCCACCGCCACCATCAGAGCCCCACTGCGCACTGCGAACTTCATGTTACGCTCCTTCCAAGAGGTACCGGTGTGATCCGCGGGCGCGGATCAGAAGAAGTTGCCGAGCCGGAAGTGCAGCTTCCAGCCCGGGTCAGGCCGACCCTGCAGATCGACCTTGTCGAGGGCATATCCCACGTCGAGGCCCAGCGGGCCCAGCGGAGAGATCACCGCCGCCCCGATCCCCAGGCCCCGGTAGAGCCGGAGCGGGTTGTACTGCCGGGCGTCCCGGTACACGTTACCCGCGTCCAGGAACAGGTTGAGGTAGAGCGCCTGGCTGAGGCGCGCCCCGGCCTCGACGGTGAACGCCGCGTACGACTCGCCGAAGGAGTTGACGTTCGCGGAGGTTCCCCCGGCCGTGGGGTCGAAGCCGTCGGGCGTGATCGAGAACTCCTCGTAGCCGCGCAGCGGGATGCCGTACTGCACGCCGCCCATCGTGTAGAGCTCGGTGTAGAACGGGCCCGCGTCGCCGACCACGAACCCGGACTTGGAAGTGAGGCCGAGGACCAGCTGGACGCCGCTGCCCAGCTGGCCGCCGCCCCCGAGCGTGGCGATCGGCGCGTAGTACCGGACGTCGACGTCGAACTTGTTGTAGTCACCGGTCCCGCCGAGCCAGCCGCCGTTGGTCTCGGCGTTGAAGGTGACCATGTTGCCGGCGACCGGGAACGGCAGGCCGATGCGGGTATCGCGCACGATCGAGGCGCCGAGGGTGGACCGGATGCACTGGTCACAGGCGTACCGCGCCCGCAGGTCCTCCGAGCCGCCCTCGTAGGTGATGTTCTGGTAGCTGTAAAGGCCGTATAGCCGGGTGTAGCGGGCGCCGAACAGCGGCAGGCCCACCTGGAGGCTTCCGCCCCGCCGCTTCTGCCGCCCCAGGTCGCCGACGGTGTATTTCTGCCGCGAGTTGAAGAGGCTCACCGTGCCGGAAATGCGGCTGTCCCGGATGGCGGGGTCGGTGTAGCCGAGGCTGAAGTCGTTGATGTTCCGGCCGAACTGCCACTGCAGCCGGCCCTTCTTGCCCTGGCCGAAGAGATTTGGTTCCTCCAGCCCGATGAAGCCCCCGATGCCGGTGCCCTGGCCGACGGAGGCGCCGAACTGGATGTTGCCGGTGCGGCGCTCGGTGACCCGGAAGATGATGTCGACGTCGACCCCGTTCTCGGTGGGCTGGACGTCGGGCGGCGGCAGCGGCTGCTGGAAGAAGTTGAGGTTCGAGACGTTCTGGTAGGAGCGGATCAGGTAGTCCCGGTTGAAGACCTGGCCGGGCGCCAGGACGATCTGCTCCCGGATCACCCGCTCGTGGGTGACGTCATTGCCCAGGATGATGATCCGGTTGATGGTGGCCGGGGACCCCTCGACGATGTTCCAGCGAAGGTCCAGGTATGACTTGCCGTCCCGGCCGGTCCGGCGCACCGCCTCCTGCTCCACCCGGCTGTAGATGTAGCCGGTGTTGGCATAGAGGTTCCTCACCTTCTCGGTGGCCTCGTCCCACACTCGCCGGCTGAACGCCTGTGCGACCGGCACCCCCTGGCCGGCGACGACGCTGGAGCCGAACGGGAAGAAGGCGGAAAGCTCCTCCGTCGAGTAGCGGCGGTTGCCGTTGATCTCGAAGGTGCCGACCTGATACGACTCCCCCTCGTCAACGGTCAGCCGGAGGATCGCCTTGCCGGGCACCGAATCCGACACCAGGGTGTCGCTGAGCACCTGAAAGTCGATGTGTCCCCGGTCGCCGTACCACTGCGGCAGCCGGTCGCGAAGGTCCTCGTCCAGCTTGTCCTCGTTGTACTCGCCCTTCTGGAACCAGAAGAACCCCTCGGGCTTCGAGGCCATCCCGGTCACGACCGCCTCATCGGGGAAGCTGTTGTTGCCGTCGACGATCACCTGGCTGATGGCGATCCGGTTGCCCTCGGTGATGTCGAAGACGAGGCGCACGGCGCCGTTGCCCTGGTCGATTTCGTTGACCCGCACCCTGGCGGCGTAGAAGCCTTTCTTCTGGTAGAGGGAGTCGATCGCGACCCGCGAGCGTTCCACGGCCGCCCGGTCGATGGGCCGTCCCTCGACCAGGGAGACCTTGCCCCGGACCGACCCTTCGGACAGCTGTTCGGGGCCCCGGACCGCCCAGCGCTGCAGCAGCGGCCGTTCCCGCACCACGATGGCGATGATGAGCCGCTCGTCGCCGCCGCGCTGCTCGACCCGGACGTCGTCGAACTGGCCGGTGCGGAAGAGGGCGGTGACGGCCCGCTGGATGGCCCGGTAGTTGGTGGTCTGGCCGACCACGAAGCCCGACCCCTCCACGATCTGAGCGGCCGGGACCCGGCTGTTGCCCTCGACCACGATGGTATCGACCGGCGGCGTCTCCAGCTGCTGTGCCGAGACGCCGACCGGGGCCAGGAGCGCCAGCGCGGTCAGGCCGAGGGCTCCGAGGAACGACCGCAGGCGGTCGCGCCACTCCAGCATCGAGCGGTCAGGCCTCAGGGCCGGGTGGCCGACAGCGCCCGGAAGGTCAGCCGGTCGCCCTCGGGAGCCAGGTCGACCTCGATCTCGTCGCCACGGACCACCTCGCCGGTCAGGAGCTTCTCGCTGAGCGGGTCCTCGACGTAGCGCTGGATGGCCCGCCGCAGCGGCCGGGCGCCGTAGCTTTCGTCGTAGCCCTTGCCGACGAGGAAGTCGGTGGCCGGGGGGGTGAGCCGGATCTCGTCCCCGAGCCGCTTCCGGACCTCCTGCAGCATGATCGTCACGATCTGGGCGATGTGCTCGCGGGTGAGGGGGTGGAAGACGATCACGTCGTCGAGCCGGTTCAGGAACTCGGGGTTGAAGACCTTCTGGAGCTCGTCCTTGATCGTGTCCTGCATCCGGTCGAAGGTCCGCTCGGCCGTGGCGCCGTGGAAGCCGAGGCTCTTGCCCTGCATGATGTCACGGGCCCCCACGTTCGAGGTCATGATCACCACGGTGTTCTTGAAGTCGATCACCCGGCCGTAGTTGTCCGTCAGGTGCCCCTCGTCGAGGACCTGCAGGAGGATGTTGAAGACGTCCGGGTGGGCCTTCTCGATCTCGTCGAGGAGCACCACCGAGTAGGGTCGGCGACGGATCGCCTTGGTGAGCGCGCCCGAGTCCTCGTAGCCGACATAGCCGGGCGGCGCGCCGATCAGGCGCGACACCGAGAACTTCTCCATGTACTCGGACATGTCGACCCGGATCAGCGCCTGCGAGTCGGCGAAGAGGAACCGGGCCAGCGCCCGCGCCAGCTCGGTCTTCCCGACCCCGGTGGGGCCCGAGAAGATGAACGAGCCGATCGGACGGTTGGGGTCCTTGAGGCCTGCCCGGCTCCGCCGGATCGCCCGGGAGACGGCCTTGATCGCCTCGTCCTGGCCGACCACCGCCTGGTGGAGCTCGTCCTCCATCCGGAGCAGCCTGGTGGTCTCGGCCTCCTGGAGGCGGGTCAGCGGGATGCCGGTCCAGCGGGAGACGATGAAGGCGACGGCCTCCGCGTCGATCACCGGCCGGCGGGTCTGCCGCTCCCGCTCCCATTCCTCCTGACGGAGCCGGATCCGGTGCTGCAGGTCCCGCTCGGTGTCGCGCAGTCCGGCAGCCCGCTCGAAGTTCTGGTCGCGGACCGCGTTCTCCTTTTCCTGGTTGACCCGCTCGAGCTCCGCCTTCAGGTCGGCGACCTCGCCCGGGGGCACCTGCGACGCCAGCCGGGCGCGCGCCCCGGCCTCGTCGATCACGTCGATCGCCTTGTCCGGGAGGAACCGGTCGGTGATGTAGCGGTCGGACAGCTTGGCGGCGTCGAGCAGGGTCTCGTCGGGGATCACCACCCGGTGGTGATCCTCGTACTTCTTGCGGAGCCCCTTGAGGATCTCCACTGTCTCCTCCACCGAGGGCGGTTCCACCAGCACCGCCTGGAAGCGACGCTCGAGGGCGCCGTCCTTCTCGATGTACTTGCGGTATTCGTTGAGGGTGGACGCCCCGATGCACTGCAGCTCCCCGCGGGCCAGCGCAGGCTTGAGCATGTTGGAGGCGTCGATCGCCCCCTCGGCCGCGCCGGCACCCACCAGGGTGTGGAGCTCGTCGATGAAGAGGATCACGCTCTTGTTCTGGGCGATCTCGTTCATCACCGCCTTGAGCCGCTCCTCGAACTGGCCCCGGTACTTGGTCCCGGCGATGACGGCTGCCATGTCCAGCGACAGCACCCGGTGGTCCTTGAGGACGTCGGGACACTGGCCGCCCGCGATCAGGATGGCCAGGCCCTCGACGATCGCGGTCTTGCCGACGCCCGGCTCCCCGATCAGGACGGGGTTGTTCTTCTTGCGGCGGGCCAGGATCTCCATGACCCGCTGGATCTCCTGCTCGCGGCCGATGGTGGGGTCGAGCTGGTTCTCGGCGGCGAGCTGGGTGAGATCGCGGCAGAAGTGGTCGAGCGCCGGGGTCTTGGACTTCTTCTCTCCGCGCGGGGCCTGGCTCGATGACGGAGCGGCCGGCGGGGTGCTGCCGCTCGCCGCCTGCGGCAGGTCACTCCCCAGCAGCCGGAGGGTCTCGGCCCGCGATTGCTCGAGGGTCACCCCGGCATCGTTGAGGACCTGGGCGGCGATTCCCTTCTCCTCCCGGAGCAGCCCCAGCAGCAGGTGTTCGGTCCCGACGTAGGAGTGGTTCAGCTCGCGCGCCTCGGCCATCGCCAGCTCGAGCACCTTCTTGGCCCGCGAGGTGTAGGGCAGGTCGGGGCCGGTGACGGCGCCCGCCTTCCCCTTCTTGACCGTCTCCTCGATCTTCTGCTGGACATCCTCGAGGTCGACATTGAGGTTGGTGAGAACCGCCGCCGCCACCCCCTCCCCTTCCCGGATCAGGCCGAGGAGGATGTGTTCGGTGCCGACATATTCATGATGCAGGCGGGCCGCTTCCTCCCGGGCCATCTGGAGGACCTTCCGCACACGGTCGGTGAAGTTGTAGCCGTTCATGGGACCCTCTCAGCGCCCGGCTTCCTCGTCCATGACCCGCCGGACGTAGTCGGCCCGGCGCACCGGAATGTCGTCTTCGGCCAGGTCGGTCCCCGCCATCGCGGCGAGGTGGGCCGGCTGTGTGAAGACGAGCAACTTGTTCAGTGCATACACCGACACCCCCGGGATCAGGCCGAGCCCGACGCCGAGGCGTACTCCACTCAGGAGGTTCATCGCCTCCTCGAACGACAGCGCCCGAGCGTACCGCAACAGGCCGTACGCCCGCCACACCTTGTCCTCGATGACTCCGGGAGCGTCGCGCAGCAACACCTCCCGGGCCTGCTCCTCATACCCGATCACCTGGCGAACCATCCGGGTCAGGTGGTCGAGCAGTTCGGGCTCGGACTTGCCGAGCGTAGTCTGGTTCGACAACTGGAAGAAGTTGCCGACCACCTCGCTCCCCTCCCCGTAGAGCCCCCGAAACGTCAGGCCGACCTGCACCAGGCTCTGCAGGACCTTGTTGATCTCCTTGGTCAGGACCAGGCCTGGCAGGTGGATCAGGACCGACGCCCGGAGCCCCGTTCCGACGTTCGTCGGGCAGCTGGTAAGGTAGCCGAATTCGGGGTGAAAAGCGAACGCAAGTCGTTGCCCCAGTTCAGCGTCCAGCGTTCCGACGGCCGCCCACGCGCCCCCCAGATCGAGCCCCGGAACCAGCCCCTGGAGCCGGAGGTGGTCCTCCTCGTTGACCATGGCGCCCAGCGGTCCCTGGAGCATGACCGCGGCGCCCGACCGGGGCGGGAAGTCTGCGCCCGGGGCCGCGAGTTCCTTGCTGACCAGATGGCGCTCGTGCAGGAACTGGCGGTCCATCCGGGGGAGCCGGTCGAGCCGGATCAGGCTGGCTTGCCCGAGTGAGGCGGTCTGGTGGGCAGCCTGCTGAACCTCCTCCAGAACCGAGGTCCGGTCTCGATCCGAGGCCCGTCCCGGGAACGTCCTGGATGCGAGGTTCCGGGCCAGCCGGGCCCGGGTCGACAGCACCATATGGCTCTCCGGCCCGCTGCCGTCGAGCCAGCCAATCCCGCCATCGCTGACCAGACTGAGATCGATCATGGCAGCTCCCGAAGCCGGTCGCGGAGTTCGGCGGCCTGCTCGAAATTCTCGGCCGCGATCGCCAGCCGAAGCTGTTCCCGCAGGCTGCCGGC
>DASWBQ010000111.1:0-4724 GCA_036390535.1 Gemmatimonadales bacterium
CCGTTCCTTTTAGTGCGGGCGGCCTGATAGGCCGCCGCTGGAACCGACCGTGACACCCGACCGCGACAGCCGGCCGCGACGCCTCAGGCCAGGCCGAGGCCCTTCACCAGCCGGTCCCAGGCGGTGGCGTCGACGCCGCCCTTGCCCTTGAGCGGCTCGAGGACGGCCAGGATCTCGGCCCGGCTGCCGGAGATCTTCCGATCGCGGAGCTCGCTGACCATCCGGGCAAAGCGATACTCGTACTCGTCGGAGTCGAGCTGCCCGGTATCGCGCATCTCGCAGATGTGGCGGAGTTCCTTGGCGACACGCTCTGGAGTGACGGACTTGAGCTGGGGTGCATCGGACACGGGGGCCTCGGAGTTCATGTGTTGGCCGGGAAAGATGGTCGCAGGCGGTAATGCGCGGTAGGGGACGGGAGCGAGCGGGATAGAACGGGAGAAGAGGGGACAAAGCAGAGCGCCCGGGGATGTCGAGTCCCCGGGCGCCCGTGAGCGGTAGGGGCGTTCCCGCCCTTTCCCGCCTTACCCCGCCCTCTCCCGCCTCACCCGCCTCACCCGCACTCCGAAAACCCGCAGACGTGGCACTTCACGCACCCCTCGGCGTACTCCAGCTGCGAGCCGCAGTCGGGGCAGGCGCCGGCCAGCGGCACCTCGTGCTGGTGCTGCAGCATCATCTGCTCCCCGCCGCGGGTCACCACCGCCTGGGCCACCGTGGCGGGCGCGCCGGCGACGCCGGGGATCAGCTCCTGCTGGACGCCCTGCTTCTCCTGCATCCAGCGCTCGAGGGCAATGCCGACCGCGTCGGGCACCGACATCACCTTGTTGGCGCCGAGCCCGATGACCCGGTCGGAGGAGATGCCGCGCAGCTGGCGGTGCAGTTCCCGCATCGGGATGCCGGAGCGGAGCGCCAGGCTGATCAGGCGGCCCAGGGCCTCGACGTCGGCCATCAGGGCGCCGCCGGCCTTGCCGAGGCTCATGAAGACCTCGAACGGCTGGCCCTTCTCGTCCTCGGTGATGGTGACGTAGAGGGTGCCGAGCGGGGTCTCGATCCGACGGGTCATGCCGCGGAGCATCTCGGGGCGGGACCGCTTCTGGCGCCGCTGCAGGTTTTCCGACTCGAGCTCGTGCACCAGCTTCCGGAGCCGGTCGTTCTCAGCGCGGATTTCGGCGACCTCGCCGGCGACGTCGGCCGCCACGGCGACCGCCGCTTCCCGGCCCCCCTCGCTCACCAGCGTGGTCAGGTCGGCGCGCGCCTCGGCCCTGCCGGTCTTGGTGGCATCCTCCTGAACCTTCTTGGCGGTGGAGCCGGTGGAGAGGACCTGCATGTCACGGCTGCCGTCGCGGTAGACGGTGACGCCCTTGCAGCCGAGGTGGTAGGCCTGGCGGTAGATGACCTCGACGTCTTCCTCGGTGGCCGAGTTGGCGAAGTTGACCGTCTTGGAGATCGCCGAGTCGTTGTAGTCCTGGAAGGCGGCCTGCATCTTCACGTGCCACTCGGCCTTGATCTCGTTGGCCGTGACGAAGACGCGCTGCCAGCGCGAGGGGACCTCGTCGAAGCGGATGTGGCCCGCCTCGGCGATCCGCTTCATCAGGTCGTCGGAATACCAGCCCTCGTCCCGGGCGATCCGGACGAAGTCCTCGTTGACGTCGGGCATCAGCACGCCGGCCTGGTTCCGCATGAAGGCCACGGCGAAGAGCGGCTCGATGCCGGAACTGCAGCCGGTGATGATCGAGATGGTGCCGGTCGGCGCCACGGTGGTGACGTTGCAGTTGCGGAGCTTCCGCATCGGGCGGATCCGCTCGCCCTCCGGGCCGCGGGCGCAGCTCTCGTCCGGCCCCCAGATGCTCTTGTTCCACTCCGGGAAGGTGCCCCGGATCTCCGCCAGCCGCTCCGACTCGTTCTTGCCTTCTTCGTCCACGAACTTCTGGACCTTCCGGCCCAGCTCGATGGCCTCGTCGCTGTCGTAGGGGACGCCGAGCTTGATGAAGAGGTCGGCGAGCCCCATCACCCCGAGCCCGATCCGCCGGATCCGCTGGGCGAGATTGGTGATCTCGGGGAGCGGATAGTGGTTGGCGTCGATGACGTTCTCGAGGAAGTGGGTGCAGAGGTGCACCACCCGGCGCAGCCGGGCCCAGTCGACCTGCCCGTTGACGACGAATTCGGCGAGGTTGACCGACCCGAGGTTGCAGACGTCGTACGGCAGCAGGGGCTGCTCGCCGCAAGGGTTGGTGGCCTCGTACGTCCCGAGGTGCGGCACCGGGTTGTAGTAGTTGGCGCGGTCGATGAAGAAGACGCCCGGCTCGCCGGTCTTCCAGGCCCCGTGAATGATCTTCTCCCACACCTCCCGGGCCCGCAGCCGGCCGGCCACCTTCTTGGTGGCCGGATGGATCAGGTCATACTCCCCGTCGGTCTCCACCGCCTGCATGAAGGCGTCGGTGACCGCGACCGAGATGTTGAAGTTGGTGATCTTGGTCGTGTCGTCCTTGCAGGTGATGAACTCGAGCACGTCGGGATGATCGACCCGCAGGATGCCCATGTTGGCGCCGCGGCGGGTGCCGCCCTGCTTGACCGCTTCGGTCGCCGAGTCGATGACCTTGAGGAAGGAGATCGGGCCGGAGGCGACGCCCTGGGTCTTGCGGACGAAGCTGCCCTTGGGCCGGAGGCGGCTGAAATCGAAGCCGGTGCCGCCGCCCGACTGGTGCACCAGCGCCATGGCGCGCAGGGTGTCGTAGATGCCGCTCTTGCCGTTGGAGAGGGTGTCCTCGACCGGCAGCACGAAACAGGCGGAGAGCTGGCCCAGGGGACGGCCGGCGTTCATGAGCGTCGGCGAGTTGGGCATGAACAGCCGCTGCGCCATCACGTCGTAGAACGCTTCGGCCAGCGCCTCGACCGCGCCTTCGGACGCGCCGTAGGCGCGATCGGGCTCGGCGATGGTGCGGGCCACCCGCCAGAAGAGGTCGGCTGGCGCCTCGACCGGCTTGCCGTTCTCGTCCTTGATCAGATAACGCTTCTCGAGCACGGTAATCGCGTTGGGCGACAACTGCACCGGGCTGCGGGGCGTGGCAGCGGCCATGGAGGTCCTCGGACGTCAGTGCTGGCGTTGCGAAGTTTCCTGAGGGATCCCGGGCACGGGACCGGACCGCGGTGCGGTCCGGTGTCGTGCGGGGGAGGTCAAAGTAGACACTCCCACAGGCAGGTGCAATACGCCGCAACGGCTCGAAAAGACGCCGCAAAACACTTTCAACATCACAAATCTGTCACGAGGATGAAACAGGAAGGCCGCCGGAGCCCGGAATCGGGCCCGGAGAGCGGGCCAGTGACGCGTCTGTGGCACTTCGGCCAGCAGGCCGAGGCGACCTACCGGCGCTTCGGAATCTCGACCACCTCGAACTCGCGCCACCGTCGCGCCACCCCGCCCCGCCCGTCGAACAGCGTCACCTCGGCGCGGTACAGCCCGGGCTTGAGCTTGCGGGTATCAATCGGTTCCTGGAACGACATCTCCCGGCCGGTCGTGGTGATCTCGCGGCGGCGGCTCAGCGCGACGCCCGGATCGGCATCGATCCGCGCCACCGTCAGTTCGGCCCGGAGCCTCGCCCCCTCCGGACCGCGGACCAGGTAGGCCAGGTCGGCCGGTTCGCCGCGGCGGAGCCGGCCGTGCGGTGCAAAGGTCACCCGATGACCGTCGGCCACGGTGACATGCCACGGCGCGTACCGCTCGCCGACGGCCAGGTCACTGAGCCCGAACTTGCCCTCGGGGGTGCCCACCTCGAGGGACCGGAGCGGGAGGACGGAGCCGGCCGTGTCCCCGTCCTCGATCGCGACGCGAACCCGCAGGCGTCCCTCCGGCAGGGTGGCGGAAACCACCCCGCCGAGCCACCGGGTCCGGCCCACCTCCGCGGTCTCGGGACGCACCACCGAGTCCACCTGCACCAGGGTGTGCCCGCTGAGGTCGAAGGCCATGAGCCGGAGCCGGACCGGATACTCGAGCCCGGTACCGAGCCAGGCGGCGCCCAGGGAATCGAACGGCACCCCGAAGGCCAGATGGAGGACCGTCCCCGATGGGCTGGTCTCGAACAGGACCGGGTCGATCCGGGCCGCGAGCGAACGGCGATAGCGCGGCCGGAAGTCGTCGGTGGTGACCGCGGCGACCAGGCTGGCGCGGCTCACCGCCCGCTCGGTGGCCCGGAAGTCGACCTTCTGCGGCCCGCCGGTGCGCGTCCGGAGGCGGTAGAGAGGCGACAGCGACTCGCGCGAGCGCAGCAGCATCTCCTGCCCCTGGGTCATGCCGTCGCCGCCATTGACGGGTTGTGGCACGGCGGTTTCCGCCACGTCGAACAGGCTCTCGACGAGGCGGTAGACCTCGGGATCGTTCCGGGCGACGAAGTGAAGCAGCAGGTCGCCTTCATCGCGGGGGTAGCGCCACGACTCGTTCGGCTCGACGCCGAAGCTGCTCATGACGACGCGGTCCTCGGGCTCGCCGTGCCGGACCAGGACGATGCCGCGATCGTCAAAGCCGGGCTCGAGCGCGGTGGCCGTCGCCTCGAGCACACGGCTCCGCCCCGGGGTGGGTAGCGGGAAGGTCCGCCGGGCATAGTACACCCGGCGGTAGTGCTCCTGCAGCCGCTCCCCGTCGCGCCGGAGATCGGCTCGGTCCCGGAGCGCCCAGAAGCGCCTGAGAAAATCCGACCGTGCCCCGCCACTCACCCGGTCGTACTGGGCCAGTT